>JAJPEO010000292.1 GCA_021166815.1 Nocardioides sp. | reverse complement strand
GGCCGGTTGGCAGCGCCTCGTCGAGCAGGCGGTGCACCGACTCGGGCGTGACCACCTCGGCGAGGGCGAGCTCGAGGTACTCGGCCTCGCTGGCCGAGCCGGTGGGCGCCGCGCCCGCGTACGAGATGCGCGGGTGGGGGTTGAAGCCGGAGGAGTAGGCCATCGGGATGCGGGCGCGGAACACCGCCCGCTCGAAGGCGCGGCTGAAGTCGCGGTGGCTGGTGAAGCGGAGCCGGCCGCGCTTGGCGTACCGCACGCGCAGTCGCTGGACCGGCGGAGCCTGCTGCTCCGGCTGCTGGCGGGCCATCAGACGACCGTCAGGGGCAGGAGCGTGTGGCCGGTGGGCCCGATCTGGATCTCGGTGCCCATCTCGGGGCACACGCCGCAGTCGTAGCACGGCGTCCAGCGGCAGTCCTCGACCTCGATGTCCTGGCCGTCAGCGGCCGCGAGGGCGTCCTCCCAGTCGCTCCACAACCAGTCCTTGTCGAGGCCGGAGTCGAGGTGGTCCCACGGGAGGACCTCGTCGTAGTCGCGCTCGCGGGTGGTGTACCAGTCGAGGTCGACGCCCGTGCCGTCCAGGGCCCGCTCGGCGGCGGCCACCCAGCGGTCGAAGGAGAAGTGCTCGCTCCAGCCGTCGAAGCGCCCGCCGTCGCGCCACACCTCCTCCAGGATGCGGCCCACGCGGCGGTCGCCGCGGCTGAGGAGTCCCTCGATGATGCCGGGGCGCCCGTCGTGGTAGCGGAAGCCGATGGCGCGGCCGAACCGCTTGTCCTCGCGGACCACCTCACGCAGCAGGCGCAGCCGCTCGTCGGTGGTCTCGTGGTCGAGCTGGGCGGCCCACTGGAAGGGCGTGTGCGCCTTCGGCACGAACCCGCCGATGGAGACCGTGCAGCGGATGTCGTTGCGCCCGGACACCTCGCGACCCTTGGCGATGACGGCCTTGGCGAGGTCGGCGATCGCGAGGACGTCCTCGTCCTGCTCGGTGGGCAGGCCGCACATGAAGTAGAGCTTCACCTGGCGCCAGCCGTGGGAGTACGCCGTCGCGACCGTGCGGATCAGGTCCTCCTCGGTGACCATCTTGTTGATCACCTTGCGCATCCGCTCGCTGCCGCCCTCGGGGGCGAAGGTCAGGCCCGAGCGACGGCCGTTGCGAGAGAACTCGTTGGCGAGGGTGATGTTGAAGGCGTCGACGCGCGTGCTCGGCAGCGACAGCGAGACCTCGGCGTCCTCGTAGCGGTCGGCCAGCCCGCTGGCGATCTCGCCGATCTCGGTGTGGTCGGCGCTGGAGAGCGACAGGAGCCCGACCTCGTCGAAGCCGGACTTGCGGATGCCGTTCTCCACCATGGCGCCGATCGTCTCGATCGAGCGCTCGCGCACCGGGCGCGTGATCATGCCGGCCTGGCAGAAGCGGCACCCTCGCGTGCAGCCGCGGAAGATCTCCACGGAGAACCGCTCGTGCACGGTCTCGGCCAGCGGCACCAGCGGGTTGGCGGGGTACGGCCACTGGTCGAGGTCCATCAGCGTGTGCTTGCGCACGCGGTGGGGCACCCCGGGGCGGTTGGGCACGACGGCCTCGATCCGGCCGTCGGGGGCGTACGTCACGTCGTAGAAACGGGGCACGTAGACGCCACCGCTGACGGCCAGGCGGCGCAGCAGCTCGTCACGGGTCATGAGGGCGCCGTCCGGGCCCTGCTTGGCGGCCTTCCACTCGCGCACGACCTCGGAGATCGCGAGCACGACCTCCTCGCCGTCGCCCAGGACGGCGGCGTCGACGAAGTCGGAGATCGGCTCGGGGTTGAACGCCGCGTGGCCACCGGCGATCACGATCGGGTCGTCCTCACCGCGGTCGACCGCGTGCAGGGGGATGCCCGCGAGGTCGAGCGCGTTGAGCAGGTTGGTGTAGCCCAGCTCGGTGGAGAAGCTGATCCCGAACAGGTCGAACGCGCCGACGGGGCGGTGGGAGTCGACGGTGAACTGCGGGATGGGGCCCTGCTCGTCGCCCTCGCGCATCACCTTCTCCATGTCCGGCCACACCGAGTAGGTGCGCTCCGCGATGATCCAGTCCCGCTCGTTGAGCACTTCGTAGAGGATCTGGTGGCCCTGGTTGGGCAGCCCGACCTCGTAGGCGTCGGGATACATCAGGGCCCAGCGCACGGTGGTGCCGTCCGGAGCGCAGTCCCACTCCTTGACGACGGAGTTGAGCTCGCCGCCGACGTACTGGATCGGCTTCTGCACCGACGGCAGCCTGGTCTCCAGACGTGGGAAGACCGACTCGACAGTCATGGGGAAGCACCTTCGCGGTTGGGAGATCGACGAACGACCAAGGTTACTTCGCCGACAGGCGCCTCACGAACTTCGCCGAGTGGGCACAATCGTCATGTGGACCAGAGCCTTCCCGACCCGCCGAGCACCCGGCCCACCGTGCGTGCCGCGGTGGCGATCGCCGTGGTCGGGGTGCTGGTCTCGCTCATCCTCCAGGACAACCGCGGCGCGGACCCCGCCCCGGAGTCGGGCCAGCCGCCGTCCAGCAGCGCCTCCCCCGCGTCCTCGCCGTCCCCACCCGCGCCCACGGCCCCGGCGACCGGACCCGCCGAGCTGGTGGTGCCGACCCCGCCGGCCGGCCTGTAGGCCCTCGTGTGCGCGCAGGTCGCCGGTCCGAGCCCGCTGCGTCTGGTCTCGTTCAACGTCCACCGCGCGGCGGGCCCTGCCGGGGCGCTCGACAGGGTCGCCACCGAGATCGCCGAGCTCGAGCCCGACGTGGTCCTGGTCCAGGAGGTGGACCGCTTCCAGCCCCGCACCGGCCGGGTCGACCAGGCGGCCCACCTGGCGCGGGCGGCCGGGATGCACCACTCCTACAGCCCGACCCTCGTCCGCGGCCGTGGCCAGTACGGCACCCTCGTGCTGAGCCGCCACGAGATCGTCCAGGAGGGCCGCTACGCGCTCGCCGGACGTCCCGGGCTCGAGCCGCGGGCCGTCCAGTGGGTCACCCTCGACGTGCACGGCCAGCCCGTCCGGGTCTACAACACCCACCTCGAGGCCGTCCGCCCCAAGGTGCGACGGGCCCAGGCGCGGCAGGTCGCCTCGCTGGTGCGGCGCGACCCGCTGCCCGTCGTCGTGGGCGGTGACCTCAACGCGTGGCCGGGCTCCCCGGAGGTCGCCGAGTTCTCGACGCACCTGGTCGACACCTGGCGCGCCGGTCGGGGCGACTCCGCCACCAACGCCGGCGGGCGCCGCATCGACTACCTCTTCGTCAGCAAGCGCTTCCGTCCGGTGCGCACCATGGTCGTGCCGTCCTCGGTCTCCGACCACCACCGGGTGCTCGCCGACGTCCGGCTCACCGCACCGCGTCGCTGCTCCTGACCGCGCGCTCCGTCAGCGCCGGCCGGCGAGCAACGCCGGCGAGGTGACCAGGCGGGTGGGCAACGGGGCGGTCGACCGCAGATGGATGTTCTGCAGCAGGCCCAGGCCGAGCATGCCGGCGAACATCGAGCTGCCGCCGTAGGAGACGAAGGGCAGGGGCACGCCGGTCACCGGCATGATGCCCAGGCACATGCCGATGTTCTGGAAGGCCTGGAAGCCCCACCAGCACGCGATGCCTGCGGCGGCGACGCGCCCGAAGATGTCGTCGGTGGCGCTGGCGATGGCCAGTGCCCGCCACAGCACCACGGCGACCAGCGCGATGAGGAGCCCGGCGCCCAGCAGGCCCAGCTCCTCGCCGGCGACGGTGAAGATGAAGTCGGTGTGCTGCTCCGGGACGAAGCCCGAGCGGGTCTGGGAGCCCTCGAAGAGCCCCTGGCCGAACAGCCCGCCGTTGCCGACCGCGATGCGCGCCTGCTCGGTGTTGTAGCCGGCGCCGCGCGGGTCGAGCCCGGGGTTGGTGAAGGCCATGAACCGGTCGACCTGGTACGGCTTGAGCACGCCCATCACCACGGCGCACACCGCCGCGGCCACGCCGCCGGCGGTGAGGCCGAGCAGCCACCGGCGACCGGTGCCCGCCACGGCGAGCACCCCGAAGACCGTCGCGGACAGCACCAGCATCGTCCCCAGGTCCGGCTGGAGCATGATCAGAGCCGCGGGGATCCCGGCGATGAGCAGCATGCCGAGCACGTCGAGGCCGCCCACGCGCCGCCCCCAACGGCCTTCGGCCCGCTCCGCGACGAACAGGGCCATCCCGATCACCACGGCCAGCTTGGCGAACTCCGAGGGCTGGATGGACATCCCGCCCACCTGGAGCCACGAGCGCGACCCGTTGATGGTGGACCCGGCCACGAGCACGAGCACCAGCCCCACGACGCTGGCGAGGTAGACGACCGGGGCCAGGATGCGCACCCACCGGTGGTCGGTGGCCATCACCATCACCATCAGGACCAGCCCGATCGCCACGTTGACCAGCTGCTTGCGCAGGTAGGCGTTGGGATCGCCCCCGGTGAGGTCGGCCCGCGTCGAGGTGGCCGACCAGACGAGCAGCGTCCCCATGACCACCAGCGCGAGGGCGGCCACCATCAGCACCCAGTCCAGCCCGGGGGCACGCAGCGCTCCCCTGCCGGTCACGGGACGTACGGTCATCGACGACCTCCCTTGCGCTCCACCCGCGGCGGGAGGATGGAGCCGTCCGGCTCGAACGACGGCAGGGCGCGGGGCGGCACGGTGCCGGGGATCGCGGCGCGGCGCGGGACGACGCGGTCGCCCTCGACGCCGTACAGCGTCTCCCAGATCGCCCGTACGGAGTCACCCGTCGAGCCGGAGCCGGTGCCGCCCTGGCTGATCATCATCACCACGACGTAGTCCTTGGTGTAGGAGGCCACCCAGCCGGTCGACTGCTTGCCGTAGACCTCCGCCGAGCCCGTCTTGGCGCGGATCGTCACGTCGTCCAGCGGGAAACCGCCCAGCTTCCAGGCCATCGTGCCCTGGCGGGCGACGCCCCGCAGGGCGGCGTCGATGTAGCGCAGGTAGCGCTGCGGGACGTCCACCGAGCCGACCTTGCGCGGGGCGATGCGGCGCAGCACCTCGCCCTCGGGGCTCACGATCGCCTTGGCCACGGTGGGCGCGTAGAGGGTGCCTCCGTTGCTGAGCGCGGCGTAGGCGCGGGCCAGCTGGAGCGGGGTGACGATCGTGTCGCCCTGGCCGATGGAGAAGTTGACCGCGTCACCGGCCCGGTAGGCGAAGCCCTCGATGCAGAACTCGCGGGCGAAGCGGTGGAGGAAGTCGCTGGTGTCCTTGCCGCGGGGCTTCTCGGCGATCTTGCAGTAGTAGTCCTTCTGCGCCTCGTAGTAGGCGCGCTTCCACCTGCGGTCGGCGATGCGGCCGGGGGCCTCGCCGGGCAGGTCGATGCCCGTACGGCTGCCGAAGCCGAACTTCTTGGCCTCCGCCACCAGCGGGTCGCGCGCGTCGACGTCGGCGACGTCGCTGCCGAACTTCTGCCAGAAGTGGTGGCCGATCCGGTAGAAGAAGGTGTTGCAGGAGACCTCGAGCGCCTTGGCGAAGCCGATGTTGCCGTAGGTGCCGGACTCGTAGTTCTTGAAGACGCGGTTGCCGACCTGGAAGCCCGAGGGGCACGGCAGCGTGGTGCTGGTCGAGTAGCCGTTCTGCAGGGCACCGGCGGTCATGAAGGGCTTCCACGTCGAGCCGGGGGCGTACTGGCCCTGCGTGGCCCGCGAGAGCAGCGGGGTGCCGGCCTTCTCGGAGTAGAGGCGGTCGAGCTCCTTGCGGGAGATGCCGCCGACCCACACCCCGGGGTCGTACGTCGGCTGGCTGGCCATCGCCACGACCCGCCCGGTGCGGGCCTCGAGGACGATCGCCGCCCCGGCGTCGGCGGCGAACCGGCGCCCGGTCACCTTGTCGAGCGTGGCGCGCTGGGTGCGGATGGAACGGGCGAGCTCGCGCTCGACCACCCCCTGGACCTTGGCGTCGATCGAGGTCACCAGCGTGTCGCCGGGGGTGCTCTCGACCATGGAGTCGTCGCCCAGGACGCGGCCCATCGAGTCGACGGCCACACGGCGGTAGCCGGGCAGGCCGCGCAACCACTCGTCGTACTCCTTCTCCACCCCCGCGCGCCCCACCGCGGAAGCACCGTTGAGGGAGCGGTCGTCGCGCTCGCGGGCGAGGTCGTACTCGTCCTCGGTGATCGGGCTGAGGTAGCCGAGCACGTGGGCGAGGTTGACCCCGAACGGACGGGGGTAGGAGCGCACGCTCTGCTGCTCGGCCAGCACACCGGGGTAGTCCTCGGGCTGCTCGAGGATGCTGAGCGCGACGCTCTTGGGGACGTCGACCGCGACGGGCACCGGCTGGTAGGGCGAGCCGTTCCAGCAGACCTCGCGCACGCTGCCGGCGTCGCCACAGGTCACCAGGCGCTCCTCGATCGCGGCCGGCCTGGCGTCGACGACGACGCCCACCCGGCGCACCAGCTCGGCGCGTTGCTGTGATGAGAGCTTGTCGAGCACGAAGCGGTCGAGCGAGATCACCCACGAGGTGCGGTTGGCCACCAGCGGACGACCCTGGTCGTCGACGACCAGGCCGCGCTGCGGCTGGACCACGATGTCGCGCACCGACTGGTCGGCCGCCTTGGCCTGGTAGGTCTCCCCGCCGATGACCTGGAGGTAGTAGAGGCGCACGAAGAGGGTGGCGAACAGCGAGAACACCAGCGCCTGGACGACGAGCAGCCGCAGCCGGCTGCGCTGGGCGTTGGATGCCGACATCAGGGAGCCGCCCACTGCGGGTCCAGGCGCCCGAACAGCTTCATCAGCGGGGGCAGCACCAGCGGCGTGAGGAGGACGTCCCACGCCACGGCGACCAGGACGACCTCCAACAGCGCGCCGATCGACATGGCCGGGTCCGAGAGCAGCACCCCGGTCAGGGCGAACAGCGAGGTGGCGACGAAGGACGCCGCCGCGACCGTGCCGACCACGGCGAGCGCGGTGGGCCTGACGTCCTGGCGCACCCGGGCCGCGAGGAAGGCGACGACGGTGAGCGCGGTGCGTTGGATGGTCGCGCAGGCTGCTGTCGGCGTCGCCCTGGTCCTCCAGGTGAGCCTCTTCCCGCACCT
>JAJPEO010000270.1 GCA_021166815.1 Nocardioides sp. | reverse complement strand
CCATCGAGGCGATGTCGCTGCTCACCGCGGCCATCGTCACCAAGTCGTCCATCACGATCACCCGGGTGCCCATCGAGTTCCTCGAGATCGAGCTGGCCACCCTGGAGGAGATGGGCTTCTCCTACACGCGCTCCCCGGAGTACGTCGCCGCCAACGGCCGGACCCGGCTCATCGACCTGACGACCCATCCGAGCGAGCTGCGGGCACCCCTGGACAAGATCCACCCGATGCCGTTCCCCGGCCTCAACATCGACAACCTGCCCTTCTTCGCCGCCATCGCCGCGGTCGCGGAGGGCCAGACGCTGCTGCACGACTGGGTCTACGAGAACCGCGCCATCTACCTCACCGAGCTCAACAAGCTCGGCGGCCAGGTCAAGCTGCTCGACCCGCACCGGGTCCTGGTGGAGGGCCCGACCCACTGGTCCGGCGCCGAGATCGTGTGTCCCCCGGCCCTGCGCCCCGCGGTCGTCATCCTGCTGTGCATGCTCGCGGCCAAGGGCACCTCGGTGCTGCGGTCGACGTACGTGATCCACCGCGGCTACGAGGACCTCGCGGAACGACTCAACGAGCTCGGCGCCAACATCGAGACCTTCCGCGACATCTAGCCCATACTGCTCGGGTGCGTCAGCCGGCCTACCTCGACCATCCGCTTCCCCTCGCGTTCGCCCACCGTGGCGGTGCGTTCCACCCGGAGATCGAGGGGCTGGAGAACACCCTCGCGGCCTTCCGCCACGCCGTGGCCCTGGGCTACTCCTACCTGGAGACCGACGTCCACGCGACGCGTGACGGCGTGCTGCTCGCGTTCCACGACGAGGTGCTCGACCGCGTCACCGACCGCACCGGCAACATCAGTGGGGTCACCCACGCCGAGGTGCAGCAGGCACTGATCGGGGGCACCGAGCGGGTGCCCACCCTGAGCGAGCTGTTCGACGCGTTCCCGGACGTACGGTTCAACATTGACGTGAAGTCCGAGGGCGCGGTCGCGGCGCTGGCCGACTTCGTCGCCGAGCGCGAGGCGTGGGACCGGGTCCTCGTCGGCTCGTTCTCGCGCACCCGCCTGCAGCACTTCCGCCGGCTGACGAAGGGGCGCGTGGCCACTTCGGCGCATCCCCTCGAGGTGGCGGCGTACGTCCTCTCCCCCAGCGCGTGGCTGTCGCGCCGTCTGACGCCCGGTCGCCCGGTGGCCCTCCAGGTCCCCCCGCGACAGGGACGACTCCGCGTCGTGACCGACGGCGTCGTACGGCGAGCCCACGCCAACGGGCTGCACGTGCACGTGTGGACCATCGACGACCCCGATGAGATGAACACCCTTCTCGACCGGGGAGTCGACGGGATCATCACGGATCGGACGGACATACTCAGGGACGTGCTCCGCACCCGCGGACAGTGGCACGCACAGGTGGAGGGTGAGGCATGAGCTCGATCGAGGGTGGGGTGGCCGACCTCAGGCCGTTGGAGCAGGCCAAGGAGCAGAAGGCCTGGTACTGGTACGACTGGGCCAACAGCGCCTACGTCACCACCATCGGCACCGTCATGGTGGGGCCCTACTTCATCGGGCTGGCCAACAACGCCGCCGAGGCTGCGGGCGGCGACTGCTCCGACGGCGCCGCGGCCGAGCTGTGCCGGGTCCCGGTCCTGGGGATGAACCTCGAGCCCGGCTCCATCTTCTTCTGGCTGATCACCATCTCGACGATCCTCGGTGCCCTGATCCTGCCCCCGCTCGGCGCGATCGCCGACCGGACCGAGAACAAGAAGCGGATGCTGGGCACGTTCGCCTGGATCGGCGCCGCGTTCGCCTCGCTGATCTTCTTCGCCACCGGCTCGAACTGGCAGCTCGTGGCCATCGCGGTGGTGGGCGCGAACTTCTTCCTCGCCGCGTCCATGGTCGTCAACGACTCGATCCTCCCGCTGATCTCCACCGAGGACGAGCGCGACCGCGTCTCCTCGCGCGGATGGGCCTGGGGCTACCTCGGCGGCGGACTGCTGCTGGCTGTGAACCTCGCCGTCTTCACCATGCACGAGAGCCTGGGGCTGGAGGAGGCCTTCGCCGCTCGGCTGTGCATGCTGTCGGCGGCGATCTGGTGGGCCGGCTTCACCTTCATCCCCGTCCTGCGGTTGCGCAACCACACTCCGCTCGACGTGGTCCCTGAGTCCGGGGGCATCGTCAAGCAGAGCTTCGGGCAGCTGTGGGACACGCTGACCGAGATCAAGCAGTACCCCATGGCCGTGACGTTCCTGCTCGCGTACCTGTTCTTCAACGACGGCATCCAGACCGTCATCGCCGCGTCGGCCGTCTACGGCTCCGAGGAGCTGGGTCACTCCCAGACGATCCTGATCGCGACCATCCTGCTCGTGCAGTTCGTCGCGTTCGGCGGAGCGCTGTTCTTCGGTCGCCTCGCGGGGCGTCACGGCGCCAAGAACACCATCCTCGCCGGCCTGGTGATCTGGATGGTCATCGTCACCGTGGCCCTCTTCCTGCCGGCCGGCAACATCCCCCTGTTCCTGCTGCTCGGAGCCGCCATCGGCATCGTGCTCGGTGGCACCCAGGCCCTGGCGCGGTCGTACTTCTCGTTGCTGATCCCCCGCGGCAAGGAGGCCGAGTACTTCGCCTTCTACCACGCCATGGACCGTGGCACGTCGTGGTTCGGCACGGCGACGATGGCGATCATGCTGCAGCTGACGGGGTCCTACCGTCCGGCGATCTTCGCGCTGATCATCTTCTTCGTCCTGGGCGGGCTGCTGCTCTGGCGCGTGGACACCGCGCGCGGCATCCGCGAGGCAGGCAACGTGGCGCCGCGCGTCATCTGACCCGCCCTCGTGGCCGGCTCACCCCTGGGGGTGCTCCGGCTCACGACGAATCATGGAATTCCGGTCGGCCCGCTACCGTTGAAAGACAAGGAGCGGGAAACGCGTCGCGATCGCGGCGTCACGGACGGACGTCTGGCCCGTTCCACCCATACACAGGGTAAGCAACCAATCTGGAGGTGGGCACGGTGGCGGAGCGCACACTGCGTGGCGCGAGGCTGGGCGGCCAGAGTTTCGAAGACGAGCGCGGCATCGAGTTCGCCGCCCGTCAGCAAGTCGGATACCGGTGCAAGCAGAACCACGAGTTCGAGATCACCATGTCCGTGGAAGCCGACATCCCGGCGACGTGGGAGTGCCCACGCTGCGGCGAGGAGGCACTGAGCACGTCGGGCATCCTGCCGGAGGAGAAGGCGGAGAAGCCGGCCCGTACGCACTGGGACATGCTGCTGGAGCGTCGCTCCGAGAAGGAGCTCGAGGACATCCTCAAGGAGCGCCTGGAGCTGCTGCGCGGCGGTGAGATCGGCCCCGCGCACCTGCACCGGGCCAATGCCCGCAAGCGCAAGGTCTCCTGAGCGTCAGTCGACCACGTCGCCCCGGATCACAGGCCCTCCGGCCTGCGGCCCGGGGCGACGTGCTGTCTGCACCACCACGAGTCGGCGCGCGACGATGCCGGTCAGCACGCGGCGGCCCCAGGGCCGGGTGAAGGGCAGGATCATCGCCATGCCCACCACGTCGCTGAGGAACCCGGGCGTGAGCATCAACGTGCCGCCGATGAGGATCAGGGCACCGTCGGCGATCTCGCGGGCGGGCATCCGCCCCGAGGCAAGGGCGTCGCGCAGGGCCGCCCACGCGCGGCTGCCCTCGTGGCGCACCAACCACGAACCCACGACGCCGGCGAGCACGAGCAGGCCGATCGTCCACCAGGCCCCGATCACCTTCCCGACCTGGATGATCAGGTAGACCTCCAGCAGCGGCACGGCGACGAACGCCAGGGCGAGCAGCCACAACGGGAACCTTCGGGACCTCATGCCCCCATCATGACGCGTTGCTCCAACGCGACGACGCGCCTCAGGAGCGCGACGCCAGGCGACGCAGCTGCTTGCGCCGCTCCTGCAGGCCCCACCGCGTGATCTTCTTGAGGGACTCGCTCGCGACCTGACCCGTCATCTTCGAGTCGCCACGCACCCGTTCGACGAACTCGATCGGCACCTCCTCGACCCGCAGTCCCGCGCACACGGTCCGGTAGGCGAGGTCGGTCTGGAAGACGTAGCCGGCGGACTCCACCTGGTCGAGCTGGATCTTCTCGAGGGTGGCGCGGCGGAAGACGCGGAAGCCCGCAGTCGCGTCACGCACCTTCAGCCCCAGGAGCAGGCGGACGTAGAGGTTCCCACCTCGGGAGAGCAGCAGGCGGCGCGTCGGCCAGTTGACGACCGAACCCCCGGGCACGTAGCGCGAGCCGATCACCAGGTCGGCGCCTTCGAGGGCGGAGAGCAGGCGCCCCAGCTGCTCGGGCTGGTGGGAGCCGTCGGCGTCCATCTCGCCGATCACGTCGTAGCCGCGCTCGAGTGCCACCGCGAAGCCGTGGAGGTACGCCGCCCCGAGGCCGGCCTTGTCGGTGCGGTGCAGCACCGACACCGCGGGATCCTGGCCAGCGAGCCGGTCGGCGATGGCGCCCGTGCCGTCGGGGCTGTTGTCGTCGACGACGAGGATGTCCACGTCGGGTTGGGCGAGCCGCAGCCGCTGCACGATCGACTCGAGGTTCTCGGCCTCGTTGTAGGTCGGGATCACCATGACGGTGCGCCACGGGCGCTCAGAACTCACGCGGTGGTCCCCTCGAGGTCGGTGCTGGGCCGGGCGCCCGCTCGCAGTCTGCGGCGATGATAGGTGAGCCCGGTGGTCAGCAGGTGCAGGACAGCCCCCGCGAGGATGACGTTCGCGGGCCACTGGCCCATGACGCTCGCCGGGCTCGGTGTGTCAACCAGGCCGATCTCCTCGACCATCACCGCGGCCTCGCGCGCGCCGGCCGAGGCCACCACCCTGCCCTGCGGGTCGAT
>JAJPEO010000255.1 GCA_021166815.1 Nocardioides sp. | reverse complement strand
TCTTCCGATCTGCCACTGTCGTCGCGTCCTCATGGCGCGAAAGTCTGGCGCACGCGGGCCGATGTCGTGGCCGAACGCACCTGCCCGCCGGCACGATCTCCGTGCCATCCTGAGCCGGTGGACCGCGACGACCTCGTCAGGCTGCGCCAGGCGCGCGACCGGATGGACCGCGAGTACGCCGAGCCCCTCGACGTGCCGTCCCTGGCCGCCGGGGCGCACATGTCAGTGGGGCACTTCCAGCGCTCCTTCAAGGAGGCGTTCGGTGAGACCCCGTACGCCCACCTCATGACCCGGCGCATCGAGCGGGCGATGGCGCTGTTCCGCAACACCGACCTGTCGGTGACCGACGTCTGCATGCAGGTGGGCTGCACCTCCCTGGGTTCCTTCTCCAGCCGGTTCACCGAGCTGGTCGGCGAGACCCCGAGCGCCTACCGCTCGCGTCCGCACGACGAGCTGGCCGGTGTGCCCGGCTGCATCGCCAAGCAGGTCACCCGCCCGCGCCGCGCCTGAGCCCCGCAACCGGTCATTTTCGGAGAAGCACCACGTCGGTGCCCGGACCTAGCGTGGTCGGCATGACCACCAACGCCATCCAGTCCCTGGCCATCGCCAACACCTTCGTCTTCACCAACGACACCGAGGCATCGCTCGGGTTCTACCGCGACGTGCTCGGATTCAAGGTCCACACCGACGTCTCCAACGGCGACTTCCGGTGGGTCACCCTCACCACGCCCACCCAGCCCGACATCGAGATCGTGATCCACAACTACACCGGCGGCGGCGCGATGCCGATGGCCGACTCCGACGCCGAGCACCTCCACGACCTGCTCGCCAAGGGTCTCCTCGGGGCGCTGATCTTCCGGTCCGACGACGTCGACGCTCTCTTCGAGCACGTCAGCGCCGCGGGCGCAGAGGTCCTCCAGGAGCCGGCCGACCAGTTCTACGGCGTGCGCGACTGCGCCTTCCGCGACCCGGTCGGCAACATGGTCCGCTTCAACCAGCAGCTGCCCGCGGACCGGGTGCCCAGCTGGCCCTCCGGCAGCGAGGGCTGAGCCGTGTGCCGGCCGGGCTGGCCGCCGCGGTCAGCCCCCGTGGGTGAGGTCGGGCACGAGGTCGGGCAGCAGGTCCTCGAGGCCGATCCCGAGGACCTGGCACAGCGAGAGCAAGGTGACCAGGCGGGGGTTGAGCGGCGTACCGGGGCGTGACTCGCCCTTCTCGAACTTCTGGTACGTGTACGACGAGATCCCGGCCATGTGGGCCACGCGCTCCTGGCTCCAGCCCGTCGCGTGGCGCGCCCGCACCAGGTTGCGCCCCAGCTCCCGGGCGAAGTCGTCCCAGGCCCGGTCCGCGTCCGTCCTCATCCCAGCCACCCGACCAGCATTCCCGTGTGGTCACACCCCGATGGACACACCGGTGTGGGTTTCCCGACATCAGCCATCCTCATTCACCCCTCCCCCAGTGTCGGAGGTCACCCCTAGAGTCGCCGCAGACAGGGACGTGAAGGGGGTCGACCATGGACGCACCTGGCCAACCGAGGCCGTCATGGCAGCAGGAACCATGCCCGCCGTGGTGCGAGCGCACACACCTCGAGAGCGATCACCTCGAGGACCGCTTCCACCAGAGCGAGGGCACGCTCGTGCCCGCGATGGTGGTGGACGATCCGCTCAGCTCGCCGCCGACGATGCGGCTGACCGAGCTGGTCGTCGTGGCGGTGCGGCACCCCGGCGACTCCACCACGTGGATCCGCGTGGAGGCCGCCGAGGGCAGCGACCCGAGGCTGGTCGTCGAGGCCGGGGCGATGCACCGACTGGTGCCGGTCCTGGACGAGCTCACCACCCGGCTCGCCGTCAGCGCCTGAGCCGACGAACACCCATACATGTATGGGTGGAATCGGGTTAGACTTCATGCCGTCGACCCAGGTCGACGACATGGGGAATCACATCGGGGGAACGACGGCGCCGCATCCCAGGGGAGCGGCGCCGTCGGTCGTGCATGGAGTCCTTTCGTAGACTCCACCAGCGTGACTGCTGCTGCTGGCTACGGCCTCGTGACCCTGTCCGGAGACACCGTCCTCGATGTCTGGTTCCCCGCCCCCACGTTGGGCGAGGTGAGCACCGAGGAGCCCGCCGAGCTGGCCGCGCTGGCCGGAGACGACGACGTGCGCCAGGTGCGTCGCGAGGTGCGCCTCGTCGAGATCGCCGACCTCTCCGCCGCGCCCACCTCCACCGAGGACGTGTGGCTGCGCCTGCACCTGCTCTCCACCCGCCTCGTCAAGCCCCACGACATCTCGATGGACGGCGTCTTCGGCCTGCTCACCAACGTCGTGTGGACCTCGGCCGGCCCGTGCCCCGTGGAGGGCTTCGAGGCCACCCGCGCGCGGCTGCGCGCCAGCGGCCAGCACGTCACCGTGTTCGGCGTGGACAAGTTCCCGCGCCTGGTCGACTACGTGATGCCCACCGGCGTCCGGATCGCCGACGCCGACCGCGTGCGCCTGGGCGCCCACCTCGCCGAGGGCACCACCGTGATGCACGAGGGCTTCGTCAACTTCAACGCCGGCACCCTGGGCTCGAGCATGGTCGAGGGCCGCATCTCCGCCGGCGTGCTCGTCGGCGACGGCTCCGACATCGGCGGTGGCGCCTCGATCATGGGCACCCTGTCGGGCGGCGGCAAGGAGGTCATCTCCATCGGCGAGCGCTGCCTGCTCGGCGCCAACGCCGGCATCGGCATCTCCCTCGGCGACGACTGCGTCGTCGAGGCCGGGTGCTACGTCACCGCCGGCACCAAGGTCACTGTCAAGGACTCCCAGGGCGAGCGCGTCGTCAAGGCGCTCGAGCTCTCCGGCGCCAGCAACGTGCTGTTCCGGCGCAACTCGGTGACCGGTGCCATCGAGGCCGTACCGTGGAAGGGCGAGGGCATCGCCCTCAACGCAGCCCTTCACGCCAACTGACGGGAGCCCGGTGAACCGCATCGGCCGCCTCGCCCTCACCGGCGCGGCCGTGGTCGCGACGGTCGTCGGCGTGGGCGTGATGGTCGACCGAGGCGTCGGCCCGCTGCCCGACCCCGAGGGCTGTACGGCCCAGGTCGGTGGCCACACCGTCGAGCTCACCCTCGAGCAGGCCGAGAACGCCTCGCTGATCACGGCCGTCGCCGTGGCGCGCGGCCTCCCCGCGCGAGCGGCGACGATCGCCCTGGCGACGGCGTACCAGGAGTCGAAGCTGGTCAACCTCGACCACGGCGACCGCGACTCCGTCGGCCTCTTCCAGCAGCGCCCCTCGCAGGGCTGGGGCACGGTCGAGCAGATCATGGACACCAGGTACGCCACCGAGCGGTTCTACGACGCCCTGGTGAGGGTCGAGGGCTACCGGGAGCTCGAGATCACCGACGCCGCACAGCGAGTGCAGCGCTCGGCCTACCCCGACGCCTACGCCGAGCACGAGGCCGACGCCCGAGCCCTCGCCTCGGCGCTGACCGGCAACTCCCGCGGCGCCTTCTGGTGCGCGTTGCCCGGCGACGTCGACGAGGCCCCCGACCGGCTCGACGACACCGGGCTGGTCCGCCGCGCCAGCCGCGCGCGCTCAGACCTCGAGGAGGTCTTCGGCCCGTTGTCGGTCGGCGGGTTCCAGCCCGGCGGGGTCTCGTCGGGCCACATGGACGGGTCTGCCCACTACGAGGGCCGGGCGGTCGACGTGTTCGTACGCCCCGTCAACGCCGTCAACAAGCAGCGCGGCTGGGCCATCGCGTCGTACCTCGTGGGCCAGGCCGACCGCCTCGCGATCAAGACGGTCATCTTCGACGACCGCATCTGGCGCGCCGGCTTCCGCAGTGGGGACGGGTGGTCCGACTACCGCGTCCCGTCGACGTCGCGCGGCGACCGGGCGATCCTGGAGCACCGCGACCACGTGCACCTCGACGTGCACGACTGACCGCGTGCACGACTGACCAGGCGAGACGGATCAGGCGTCCCCGCCGGGACGCAGCATCGCCGGCTGCAGCGTGCGGCCGGGGCCGCGCCGGTAGAGCAGAGGACGGGGCCCGCCCGCGGCGTCGGCATCCGCCTTCTCGTCGGTGGGCGAGACGAACCCGGGCGTCTTGAGGACCTTGCGGCGGAAGTTGCCCAGGTCGGGCGCCTCGCCCCAGACCGCGGCGTAGACCCGGTGGAGCTCAGGCAGGGTGAAGGGCTCGTCGACGAACTGCAGGGCCAGCGTCGTGTACTCGAGCTTGGACCGCACCCGCTCCAGGGCGTCGGCGAGGATCTCGGCGTGGTCGAACGCGAGGCGGGGGGCATCGGCGTCCTCCCCCACGACGTCCTGGACCGCCCACCAGCGGGCCTGGGTGGCGTCGGAGCCGGCGGTCGGCTCGGGAAGGTCGGGCGCGAAGGCGACATGGGCGACCGAGACCACCCGCATGCGCGGGTCGCGGTCGGGGGCCGAGTACGTGCGCAGCTGCTCGAGGTGGCCCCACTCACCCGCCTCGGCGCGCGAGACCCCGGTCTCCTCCGCGAGCTCCCGCCACGCGGCGGCCTCGGCGTCCTCGTCGGGCCCCACGAACCCACCGGGCAGCGCCCAGCGGCCGGCGTACGGATCCTCGCCCCGCTCGACCAGCAGCACGCTGAGCGCACCGTTGCGGATCGTGAAGATCGCCAGGTCGACGGTGACGGCGAACGGCGGGTGCTCGCTCATCGCACGCTCACCCCCGCGGCCTGCATCTCGGCGATCGCTGCCTCACGCGTCCCCGGCGCGACGGCAGCGGTGAGGTCGGCCAGCACGGTCACGTCGAGACCGGCCGCGCGGGCGTCCAGGGCGGTGGCGCGCACGCAGTAGTCGGTGGCGATGCCGACGACGTCGACCTGCGTGACACCGGCGTCGGCCAGCGCCCGGGCCAGCGGCCGGCCGTCGTCGGTCACCCCCTGGAACCCGCTGTACGCCGGCTCGCCCATCCCCTTCCTGACGTGGAGGTCGACGTGGCGCAGGGCCAGCTCGGGTGCGTAGTCGGAGCCCTTCGCGTGCGCCACGCAGTGGACCGGCCAGGTGCGCGCGTAGTCGGGGTCGGTGCCGGGCTCGTGGAAGTGGCCGCCGTTGGTGGTGTCGGGGTCGTGCCAGTCGCGGGTGGCAACGACCAGGTCGTAGTCCGCGGCGTGCATCGCGAGGTGGCCGCTGATCGCCGAGGCGACGGCGCGTCCCCCCTCGACCCCGAGCGAGCCGCCCTCGACGAAGTCGTTCTGGACGTCGACGACGATCAGGGCCTTGGCAGTGGGTGCGGTGGTGGTCATGTCATGCCTCCTGGAGGGGCGAGGTGGTCGGGATGACGACGGCGGGACCGTCGGAGACGTCGAGCGCGGCGGCGGGCAGGCTCGCCATGGCGCGGGCGGCGACCTCGCGGGTCTCCTCCAGCGTGGGCCGATGGACGACCTCGCCCCCGCGCACGAGCGGCACCTGGACCGTACGGACCTCGCCGTCGGCCTCCGGCGTCGATGGCTCGAGGGAGTGGATCTCGTGGCGTACGGTCCCGTCGGCGTCGTGGACGCGCCACACGTGCTTGCGGCCCCCCGAGCTGCCCTTGCCGGCCGACTTCTTGGCCACGGGTCGCAGGGTGCCGCCCTCGTCCCCGATGGCGACGAGCTTGTAGACCATGCCGGCCGTCGGGTGCCCCGAGCCCGTGGCGACGCGTGTGCCGACGCCGTAGCCGTCGATCGGGGCGTCGGCGAGGGCGGTGATGACGTACTCGTCGAGGTCGGAGGTGGCCACGATCCGGGTCTCGGTCGCGCCGAGGTCGTCGAGCACCTGGCGCGCCTTGCGCGACTCCTCGGCGAGGTCGCCGGAGTCGAGGCGGATCGCCCCGGGCCCCGTGGCGCCGACGGCGCGGGCGGCCTCGACCGCGTGGGGGATGCCGGTGTCGTAGCCGTAGGTGTCCACCAGCAACGTCGTGCCCACGCCCCAGGCCGCGACCTGGCTGGCGAAGGCCGACTGCTCGGTCGGGTGGGCCAGCGTGAAGGCGTGGGCCGCAGTGCCGACCGTGGGCACCCCGTGGACCAGCCCGGCCGCGAGGTTGGAGGTGGAGTCGAAGCCGGCGATGTACGCCGCGCGGGCCGCGGCCACCGCCGCCTGCTCGTGCACCCGGCGCGAGCCCATCTCGATGAGGGGGCGACCGGCAGCCGCGATGACCATGCGCGCGGCTGCGGAGGCGACGGCGGTGTCGTGGTTGAGCACCGACAGCACCAGGGTCTCCAGCACCAGGCACTCGCCGAGCGTGCCCGTCACGGTGAGCACCGGGGTGTGGGGGAACCACAGGTCCCCCTCCGGTACCCCGTCGATGTCACCACGGAAGCGGAAGTCGCGGAGGTAGTCGGCGGCCTCCGCGGTGACGACCCCGTGCTCGCGCAGCCAGTCGACCTCGCGGTCGGCGAAGGTGAACTGCTCGACCAGCTCGAGCAGGCGTCCGGTGCCCGCCAGGAGCCCGTACCGGCGCCCCTCGGGCAGGCGCCGCGAGAACGCCTCGAAGACCGCGGGCCGATCCACCAGCCCGTCGCCGATGAACGACGAGAGCATCGTGAGCTCGTAGTGGTCGGTCAGCAACGATGGGCTGGGCCGATCGTCTCCCATGATGGTCTCCCTCGTTTGAGTCACTGTGACTCTAACATGGATGCCCTAGGGTGCAACCCCACGCCGTCGGGAGGAGTCGCACACTCGTGAAGCCGATCCTCCCCCTGCTCGTCCTCGCCGCGGCGCTCGCCCTGCCGGCCTGCGGCAGCGTCGACCCCGCCGCGGCCGAGTGTGCGGACGCCACGATCCGCGGCACCGACGGCGACGACGACCTCGTCGGCACCGACGGACCCGACGTCATCGACGGCGCGGACGGCAACGACCGCATCCGTGGCCTGGGCGGTGACGACGTGCTGTGCGGCGGCCGGGGCTCGGACACCCTGTTCGGCGGAGCAGGCGACGACCGGCTCTTCGGCCAGGAGGACGAGCGTCGGGTCGCCGACACCGACTACCACGAGTGGTACGGCGACCGGCTCTCCGGCGGCCCCGGCGACGACCTGCTCGACGGCGGCCTCGACGACGAGGGTGACGAGAGCCGGGTGGAGGGCGACTCCGTCGACTACCGCCACTCCACCGCCGCGATCAGGCTCGACCTCACCGCCGGCACCGCCACCGGCGAGGGACGCGACACGGTCGTCGCGGGCATCCGCCGAGCCGTGGGCTCGGCACACGCCGACGTCCTGGTCGGCACGGAGGACGACGACCAGCTGTCGGGCTGGGGTGGGCGCGACCGCATCGAGGGCCGCGGCGGCGACGACCTCCTGGAGAGCAATGACGGGCTGCGCGAGACCAGCGGAAACAGCGATTCCCACGGTGCCCTCCTCGACGGCGGGGACGGCAACGACCAGCTCGTCGGCTCCCACGGGCCCGACGTGCTGGTGGGCGGCAACGGCAGCGACTGGATCCAGGCGTCGTACGGCGCGGACCAGATCGACGCCGGCGGGGGCCAGGACCACCTCGGCGACATGCTCGTCGCCTCCGGGGACCAGCGCATCGACGGCGGCCCGGGCCGTGACGAGCTGATGGAGTTCTTCCTGGTGCGACCCGACGGCAAGGACGCCGCCACCAGCGGGGAGGGCACGGTCGACCTGGCTGCGGGGCGGCTGGTCACCACGGTCAACGGCGTGCCCGTCACCGTGCCGCTGCTGGGCATCGAGGACGCCTCGGGCACGTACGGGCACTGGACGCTCATCGGGACCGACGGCCCCAACGCCCTGCGAGCCGGGTTCGACGACACGACGGTCGTGATCCGGGCCGGCGGCGGCGACGACGAGCTCAGCGGCGGCTTCGACCACGACGACCTCGACGGAGGGGACGGGCGCGACACCCTCTACACCTCCCCGGGCGACGACCGCGTGGTCGGCATCGAGAAGACGATCTGACCCCGGTCAGGCGAGCCGGTCCACCGCAGCGTCGATGCGCTCGTCGGTGGCGGTGAAGGCCACGCGTACGTGCTCGCGGCCCGCCCGACCGTAGAAGTCGCCGGGTGCGACGAGGATGCCGCGCTGGGCGAACCAGTCGACGGTCTCCCAGCAGCCCTCGCCCCGCGTCGCCCAGAGGTAGAGCGAGGCCTCGGAGTGATCGATCGTGAAGCCCGCACCGACCAGGGCGTCCTTGAGCCAGCGCCGGGGGCGCGCGTAGACGGCGTGCTGCTCGGCCACGTGGGCGTCGTCGTCGAGCGCCGCGACCATCGCGTGCTGCTGGGGGCCGGGCATCTGCAGGCCGAGGTTCTTGCGCACCGCGAGCAGCTCGCCGACCAGGGCCGGGTCGC
>JAJPEO010000178.1 GCA_021166815.1 Nocardioides sp. | reverse complement strand
GTGTGCTCTTCCGATCTCGCGCTCGCGTGCGCGGCGCGACACGATGCGCTCGCCGACCAGGCCGAGCAGGGCCGGCAGGAGCGTGACGGCGATCAGCACGGCGAAGAACACCGTCGTGGCCGCGACGAGGGCCATGGTGCTGAGGAAGTCGATGCCGATGACGGTCAGGGCCACCAGCGCGACGATCACCGTCGTGCCGGCGAAGACCACCGCGCTGCCGGCGGTGCCGACCGCACGGCCGGTGGCCTCGTGGGCGTCGAGACCCTCGGTGATGATCAGGCGCCGCTGCCGGTTGACGATGAACAGGGCGTAGTCGATGCCGACGGCGAGACCGATCATCAACGCCAGCACGGGGGTCGAGCTGGTCATGGTGATGTGCTGCGACAGCGCGAGGGCGCCGCCGAGCCCGATACCGACACCCGTGACGGCGGTGAGCAGCGGGAGTCCCGCGGCGACGAGCGAACCCAGGGTCATCACCAGGACCACCGCCGCTACGCCGATGCCGATGGCCTCGCCGCCGCCGATCGGCGGGTGCATGGCCTTCAGCGAGTCGGTGGGCAGCACGTTGAGGTCGGCGGACTCGACCGCGTCCTCGACGAGGGTGACGACCTCGTCGACGGTCCCCTCGGGGAGGTCGTCGACCTGCTTGTCGAACTGCATCTGCAGCATGGCAACCGACCCGTCCTCGGAGACCATCACGCCCGGCACCGGGGCGCCGTCGACGACCAGGGGACGCGGGCCGTCCATGCCCGGCAGGACCATCCCCTCCGGCAGCTCCATGCCCTCGGGGGGTGTCATCCCCTCGGGGACCTCCATCCCGTCAGGGGGCGTCATCCCCTCGGGCACCTGCGCGGCCCCGCCGTCAGGCACCTCGCGCTCGATCACGTACGGCAGCTCCGACACCCCGCTCGCCGCGCGGGCGATGGCCTCGGCCTCCGCGCCCTCGCCGAGGGGACGGTTGTCCTCGGTGGTGAACACGATGGTGCCCTGACCGCCCGAGGCGGCCGGCATCTCGGTGCGCAGGTCGTCGAGGACCTCCTGGGCCTGGGTGCCGTCGATGGTCACGCTGGCCGAGATCGCCCCGCCGCCGTTGGCGACGGCGAAGGTGACGACGACGCCCAGGGTGAGCATCCAGCCGGCGATGAAGAACCAGTGGCGGCGGAAGGCGAAGCGGCCCAGGCGGTGCAGCAGGACGGACACGGCTCAGAACCCTTCGCGCAGGCGGGCGAAGACGGCGTCGACGACCGCGGCGTCCGGCTCGGCCGGGGGCTCGGCGGCCGGCGCCTGGTCGCCCGGGAGGTGCAGCGGGCTCGACCCCTCGAGGACGGACATGAGCGCGCCGTAGACCGCGCCGGTGAGCATCCGGATGTAGAAGCCGGAGACGTCGTCGGCACTGCGGCCCGCGATCGCCGCCTGGCCCATCAGGCGGATCTCGCGCTGGACGTCGGAGAGGTAGGGCTGCAGGCTCGGGGAGGTACGGCACAGTTCCTTCAGCTCGCGCATGCGGGCGAACAGGCCGCGCGAGACCTGGTGGCGCGCCAGTGTCGCCAGCCACTGGAGCAGTGGCACGTCGTCGGGGAGGTCGGGCATCGACTCCAGCCCGCCGCGCACCTGCTCGAGGGCGACCGCGGCGATCGCCTGCTCCTTGCAGGAGTAGTGGTTGGCGAAGGTGCGGCGCGAGTAGCCGGCGCGCTCGACGATGTCGTCGATGGTGATGGCGTCGACGCCGTGCTCGCGGGCGAGGTCGAAGGCCGCCCAGGCGAGGGCGTGGCTGGTGGCTTGCCGCTTGGCCTCGCGCAGTCCGGGGGTGCTCATGTCCCGAGCATGACCCTTCGTTGCCCAATGGGCAATATTGCCCAGTGGGAAATCAGTTGCTTCTCAGCAACCTCAGCACGGCCCGCTCCAGGGCCGCCTGCCGATCGTCGGCCGTCGCGTGGTTCCGGCGGGCCGTCGACGCGATCGTGCGGCCGCTCTCGTAGGCCTCGACCACGCGGGGGTCGACGTACGCCGAGCGCGCCAGCGCCGGGGTGTTGCCGAGGAACTCGGAGACCTCCTGCATCGCGGCGGCGACCGCCCGCTTGCGCGAGGCCTTCGACTGCCCGGGCTCCTCGCTCGTGGCCAGCGCCGCTGCGGCCAGGACGGTGGCGTGCCACGTACGGAAGTCCTTGGCGGTCGCCTCGAGGCCGGTCGCCTCGCGGATGTAGTCGTTGACCTGGGTGGGGCTCAGGCTGCGCCACTGGCGTCCGTCCCTCCACGCCAGCAGCGCGTCGCCCCCGCCCCGGCGCCGGCGCATGACGTCGATCGCCTCGACGGCGCCCGGGTCGTCGATCTCGATGGAGTGCTCGACGCCCGACTTGCCCACGAAGCAGAAGGTGAGCGTGCCGCGACGCTTGCTCACGTGCTCCTTGAGCATCGTGGTCAGCCCGAACGAGCCGTGGGTGTCGGTGTAGACGTCGTTGCCGATGCGGAAGTAGCCCAGGTCGAGCAGACGCACGGCCACCGCGCACGCCCGATCCAGGGACATGCCCTCCGTGCCGAGGTCGCGCAGCACCTGCTCCCGGGCCTTCGACAGTGCCTTGCCGAACTGCAGGATCCGGGTGAACTTCTCGCTGTCGCGCTTCTCGCGCCACACCGGGTGGTAGAGGTACTGGCGGCGTCCGGCCTCGTCGGTGCCGACGGCCTGGAGGTGGCCGTTGGCGTGGGGCGTGATCCACACGTCCTCCCACGCGGGCGGGATGACGAGGTCCTTGCAGCGGTGAGCGTCCTCGCCGCTCAGGCGGTTGCCGTCGGCGTCGAGATAGTAGAACCCCTTGCCGGCCCGGCGGCGCGTCCATCCCGGCTGGTCGGGCGAGGTACGGCGCAGGCGTGGCATGTCGAGAGACTAGACAGCCCGCCGGCCTGCGTCGTCACCCCTGGGGTGGGCCGCCCGGACCGAGCACCCGCCGGGCCAGCTCGCGCAGGTCGTCGGTGAGGTCCTGCTCGGGCACCTCGACCGGACCGCCGGTGCCGACCTCGAAGGTGTAGACGTAGCGGTCCGGGGCTCCTTGCGGCGTGCCCGGGAGACGGGCCAGGTCCCCGTCGTCCCGGCCGCACCGGTCGACCAGGGACCGCAGGTCGTCGTCGGCCTCGGCGAGCGGCACCTCGCCCACCGACACGAGACCGGCGAAGCCGCCGCTGCGGGTCACCCGCACCACCTCGGGTTCGGCCAGGCCCTGCTCCGTCCGGGGCGTCGCCGGAGGCGCGGCACGGCCCGTCCCCACCTCGACGCCGACCTCCGCCCAGGCGTCCCGCACCGTGGCCGCGTGGGCCCCCGCGGCGGCGACGGTGGCGGCGGCGAAGCGGGCGAAGTCGGTGGTCGGGCCGACCTCGGCGTCGACGAGCGCGTCGTACCAGATGCGGCCTGCGCCGCCGAGGGCCGAGCCGCCGATGGCGACGGCGGCGAGGTGGAAGGCCCGGTTGGGGATGCCCGAGTTGAGGTGCACACCGCCGTTGTCCGAGGCGGTCACCACGAAGTCGTCCATGTGGCCGACCTGCGGATCGCTGCCCAGGCGCGGGTCGTCGAAGGCCGTGCCGGGGGCGGCCATGTCGCGCAGGGCGCGAGCCCGGACCCCGGCGGCGAAGATCCCCTCACCGATGAGCCAGTCCGCCTCGGCAGCGTCCTGGCCGAGGACCTGCTGCTTGAGGCACGCGGCGAACACGTCGCTCAGGGACTCGTTGAGGGCCCCCGGCTGACCACGGTAGACCAGGCCGGCGGTGTGCTCGACGACCGCATGGGTGAACTCGTGGGCCAGCACGTCGGCCGGCCTGGTGAAGCGCTCGAAGACCTCGCCGTCGCCGTCGCCGAACACCAGGTGGGACCCGTCCCAGAAGGCGTTGTCGTAGTCCACGCCGTAGTGGACCGTCAGAAGCACCTTCGCCCCCGCGTCGTCGTAGGACGAGCGGCCCAGGCCGTCGTGCCACATCGCCAACGTCGCCGCGATGCCGGCGGCGGCCTCGTCGACGGCAGGGTCGGCCGAACCTGGGCCGGGGTCACCGGCCGAGCGCACCGGGAGGCCGGGCAGGCGGGTGCCCTGCTGGGCGTCGTGGACCGTCCACGCGGTCGCCGCGGGCGCGTCAGGGAGGTCCAGCCACGGGACGACGCCGGCGCTGCGCGAGCGGCGGACGGCCTCGCCGAGCACATCGGGGTCGCGGCCCAGCCGCTCGAGGAGCCACGGAGGGATGAAGGTGCAGGCCCGAGAGATGTGCATGGATCAGGTCTAGCGCCTGCCACGGACAGTCGGTAGGTCCCCCACCGATCGAGGCGCAGGGACCGGTGGCAGGGTGGGAGGGCTCAGCGACGCTCGGCCAGCCCACGGACGTACGCCGCCTGCCCGACGTGCTGGGCGACCTCGCCGGCCACGCTGGCCATCCGGACCAGCAGGGTCACCGGCGGGTCCCACGCGCCGTCGACGACGTGGCTCCACTCCTCCTCGGTGACGGTGCGCAGGAATCGCTGGGTGCGGGCGTGGACCGCGTGGTGGTACTCGGCCAGCAGCCCACCCTCGGCACGCACGGCCGAGACCTGCTCGCTGGTGTGGCCG
>JAJPEO010000143.1 GCA_021166815.1 Nocardioides sp. | reverse complement strand
CGCCTTCCGCACCCGCGACGACGGCCTGCCGGTGGACCCGTGGTTGCGCGTGCACGTACGGGCCGGGGGCCGGATCGACCGCGTCGCCCCACGCTCGATGGTCATCCCCGGGACGCTCGAGGAGTGGCGGGAGTGGACCGGGCTGCCGTTCGACCGTACGGGTCCGGTTGAGGTGCCGGGCGCGCTGGCGCCGGTGCTCTGCGACGCCGAGCACGGCACCGCCGTCTACGTCGAGCCCAACGTCTGGGTCAGGCACCGTACGGGCGCCTGAGGCGCCCTCCGCCGGTAAACCGGGTGCGGCTCCCGCGCGGCTCTTGAGAGGATCGTCCTCGTGGGACATGTGGACGTCGCCGGGGTGCGCTACGAGCTGCCGGACGGGCGGGTGCTGCTCGACGAGGTGTCGTTCCGGGTCGGCGACGGCGCGAAGGTCGCGCTCGTCGGCGCCAACGGAGCCGGCAAGACGACCCTGCTGCGGCTGGTCACCGGTGACCTCGCGCCCCACGCCGGTGTCGTGACCCGCTCCGGCGGGCTCGGGGTGATGCGGCAGTTCGTCGGCCACGGCGGCGGGGACGAGACCGTCCACGACCTGCTGCTGTCGGTGGCCCCGCCGCGAGTGGCACAGGCGGCCGCGGCGGTCGACGAGTGCGAGCTGGCCCTCATGGACTCCGAGGACGAGGCCACCCAGATGCGCTACGCCGAGGCGCTGGGGGAGTACGCCGACGCCGGCGGCTACGACCTCGAGGTCACCTGGGACGTGTGCACGACCGCGGCCATGGGGCTGCCCTTCGACCGCGCCCGCAACCGCCTGCTGAGCACGCTGAGCGGCGGCGAGCAGAAGCGACTGGTGCTGGAGTACCTCCTGCGCGGCCCCGACGAGGTGCTGCTGCTCGACGAGCCGGACAACTACCTCGACGTCCCCGGCAAGATCTGGCTCGAGGAGCGCATCCGGGAGTCGCCCAAGACGATCCTGTTCATCAGCCACGACCGCGAGCTGCTGGCCAACACCGCGACCCGCATCGTGACCGTCGAGCTCGGCAGCGCCGGCAACCGCGTGTGGACCCACCCCGGCGGGTTCGCCTCCTACCACCAGGCCCGTGAAGACCGTTTCGCGCGCTTCGAGGAGCTGCGCAAGCGCTGGGACGAGGAGCACGCCAAGCTGCGGGCGCAGATGCTCATGTACAAGCAGAAGGCCGCCTACAACTCCGACATGGCCAGCCGCTACCAGGCCGCCCAGACGCGGCTGCGCAAGTTCGAGGAGGCCGGGCCGCCGACCGAGCAGCCCCGCGAGCAGCAGGTGAAGATGCGGCTCAAGGGCGGTCGTACGGGCAAGCGGGCGGTCGTGTGCGAGAACCTCGAGCTGACCGGGCTGATGAGGCCGTTCGACCTCGAGGTCTGGTACGGCGACCGCGTCGCGGTGCTGGGGTCGAACGGATCGGGCAAGTCCCACTTCCTGCGCCTGCTCGCCGCCGGGGGCACCGACCCCGACGTGGAGCACCAGCCGGTGGGCGTGCCGCCGACGCCGGTCGCCCACACCGGGCTGGCGCGCCTCGGTGCCCGGGTCCGGCCGGGCTGGTTCGTGCAGACCCACGAGCACCCCGAGCTGCAGGGACGCACCCTGCTGGAGATCCTGCACCGCGGTGACGAGCACCGTGACGGCATGGGCCGCGAGCAGGCGGCCCGGGTGCTGGACCGCTACGAGCTCGCCCACGCGGGGGAGCAGCGGTACGAGTCCCTCAGCGGCGGCCAGCAGGCACGCCTGCAGATCCTGCTGCTGGAGCTGTCCGGCGCGACCCTGCTGCTGCTCGACGAGCCGACCGACAACCTCGACGTGCAGTCCGCCGAGGCGCTCGAGGCCGGCCTTGAGGCCTTCGAGGGCACGGTGCTCGCCGTCACCCACGACCGCTGGTTCGCGCGCGGGTTCGACCGCTTCCTCGTCTACGGCGCCGACGGCTCGGTCTACGAGTCCGACGAGCCGGTCTGGGACGAGGGCCGCGTCTCCCGCACGCGGTAGCCCTTCACTACCCGGCGTCCCCTGTGGGGACGTCGGAGTCGAGGGTGACGGTGGCGCTCTGCTCCTTGCCGCCGCGCAGCCAGTGCACCTCGACCTCGTCGCCGGGACGGAACGAGCGGATGGTGGCGACGAGAGAGTCGGCGCCGGAGACGTGGCGCTCCTCGACGCGGGTGATCACGTCGCCGGGGTGCAGACCGGCCTCGTCCGCGGTCGAGCCCGGGGTCACCTCCTGCACTTGAGCGCCGGACGTCTCGCCGTCGACGTCGGAGATGCGGATGCCCAGGCGGGCGTGGGTCGGCGTCTCGCCGGCGATCATCTGCTCGACGATCGGCATCACCTCGTCGATGGGGATCGCGAAGCCCAGCCCGATCGAGCCGGCGCCCCCGCCGCCGCCGAACGGCGAGCCCGAGGAGGCCGTACGGATCGAGGAGTTGATCCCGATCACCGACCCGGTCATGTCGACCAGCGGGCCGCCGGAGTTGCCCGGGTTGATCGCGGCGTCGGTCTGGATCGCCGGGTAGGTCGTGGAGTTGCCGCGCTCGTCGGCGCCGACGCTGACCGGGCGGTTGAGCGCACTGACGATGCCGCTGGTCACGGTCGAGTCGAGGCCGTACGGCGAGCCGATGGCCACGACCTCCTGGCCCACGTCGAGGTGGGCGGAGCGCCCGATCGTGGCGGGGCGCAGCCCGTCGACCCCGCTGGCCCGGATGACCGCGGTGTCGGTGAGCGGGTCGGTGCCCAGCACCTCGGCGGGCGCGGTGGTCCCGTCGTCGAAGGAGACGCGTACGTCCCCGCCCCCCGCCGCCATCGCCACGACGTGGTGGTTGGTGAGGATCGTCCCCTCGGTGTCGAGCACGATGCCCGACCCCGACCCGCTGCCGTCGCTGCCGCGCACGTCGATGCGGACCACGCTCGGCAGCACGGCCGCGGCGACCGACTCCACCGACCCCTCGGCCGCGGGGGTGTCGCCCTGGTCGACCACCGACGTCGTGGCCGGGCTCGCGGGGGCGGGGGCGTCGTCGTCGCCCGGACCGACCCGGTCCCACAGCGCGGCGCCGCCGAACCCGGCGCCCCCGCCCACCAGCAGGGCCGTCAGCACCACCGACACCAGTCCCGCCCGGCCGCGGGCTGGACGCGGCGCGGGAGGCGGGGCCTGGAGCGGGGGACCGGGGGTGGGCCAGGCAGTGGGGCCGGAGGGCGGGGGCGTCGTGCTCATGCCTCGAGAGTGCGTCGCGACCCTGTGTGCCGGCTGAGAGGCCACTGGGACTTGCCCCAGATGCCGTCGGTGGACGGCAACGAGAAGAGGCCGCGACCGACGAGATGTCGGTCGCGGCCTCGAGGGCTCGGGCTCAGGCCCAGCGCTCGCTGGACGGCGTGAAGTCGAGCGTCCGCGGGCCGGTGTAGATCTGCTTGGGCCGCGCGATGCGCTGCTCGGGGTCCTGGACCAGCTCGACCCACTGCGCCAGCCAGCCGGGCGTGCGGCCGATGGCGAAGAGGACGGTGAACATCTCCGGCGGGAACTGGAAGGCCTCGTAGATCAGGCCGGAGTAGAAGTCGACGTTGGGGTAGAGCCGGCGGTTGACGAAGTACTCGTCCTCCAGCGCGATCTTCTCCAGCTCCAGCGCGATGTCGAGCAGCGGGTTGGTGCCGGTGACCTCGAAGACGTCCTCGGCCGACTTCTTGATGATCTTGGCGCGCGGGTCGTAGTTCTTGTAGACCCGGTGGCCGAAGCCCATCAGGCGCTCCTCGCCGTCCTTCACGCCCTTGATGAAGTCGGGGATGTTCTCCTTGGTGCCGATGCGGCGCAGCATCCGCAGCACCGCCTCGTTGGCGCCGCCGTGCAGCGGGCCGAACAGCGCGCCGACGCCCGCGGCGACCGCGGAGTACGGGTCGACCTGCGTGGAGCCCACCGAGCGCACGGCGTTGGTGGAGGCGTTCTGCTCGTGGTCGGCGTGCAGGATGAACAGCGTGTCGAGGGCCTTGACCAAGCGCTCGTCGGCGCCGAAGCGTCGCTCGCTCATCCGGAACAGCATGGAGAGGAAGTTCGCGGTGTAGCTGAGGTCGTTGTCGGGGTAGATGAACGGCTTGCCCTGCGCGTGGCGGAACGACCAGGCGCCCAGCGTCGGCATCTTCGCGATCATGCGGATGATCTGGATGTGGCGGTTGTGCGCGTCACCGATGTCGCGGGCGTCGGGGTAGAACGTCGACAGCGCGCCGACCGAGGCCATCAGCATGCCCATGGGGTGGGCGTCGTAGCGGAAGCCCTCCATGAAGGTGCGGACGTTCTCGTGCACGAACGTGTGGTAGGTGATCTCGTGCACCCACTGGTCGTACTGCTCCTTGGAGGGCAGCTCGCCGTAGATGAGGAGGTACGCGACCTCAAGGAAGGTGGACTTCTCCGCCAGCTGCTCGATGGGGTAGCCGCGGTACTCGAGGATGCCCTTGTCGCCGTCGATGTAGGTGACCGCGGAGCGGCAGGAGGCCGTGTTGACGAAGCCGGGGTCGTAGCTGGCCAGCCCGGGCTGTTCGTCGTCGAGGCGGATCTGGGCGAGGTCCTTGGCCGCGATCGTGTTGTCGTTGATCGCGATGTCGTACTCGCGTCCGGTCCGGTTGTCCCGGACGGTGAGCGAGGAGTTGTCGGAGTTGGCCGGTACGTCGGTCACGTCGGCTCCTGTCCTGTCGGGTGAGGCCTGGTGTGGGCGGCGTCATGTCTTCTGTTTCCCGCCCAACCTATCTGCGAGGTGTGCGAGGCTGCCAACCGGTGTCCGGGTGGTGGCCCCGCCGCGGCATTTTGACCCCCTGTGCGGGGGAGCCGTACGCTTGCTGGTCGCGACTCCTGCCGCGTCCGCACACTCCGTGCGCGGGTGCAGATCCGGACGTCATCCCCCCGCCACGTCACGCACGTGGGGAGGGAGCGATCCGGGCCGTGTTCGTCAGAAGCCGCACCGCTCCCTGCTGGGAGCACACCCGGTGGGACACCTTCCATCGGGACCAACGAACAAGAACGGGACACAGCCGTGCGCACGTACAGCCCCAAGCCCGCTGACATCCAGCGTGAGTGGCTCGTCATCGACGCCACCGACGTGGTCCTGGGCCGCCTCGCCGTCCAGACCGCCAACCTCCTCCGCGGCAAGCACAAGCCGCAGTTCGCCCCCCACGTGGACACCGGCGACTTCGTGATCATCGTCAACGCCTCCAAGGTGGCGCTGTCGGGCACCAAGTCGACGACCAAGATGGCCTACCGCCACTCCGGCTACCCGGGTGGCCTCTCCGCGACGCCCTTCGGCGAGCTGCTGGAGAAGGACGCCCGCAAGGCCATCGAGAAGGCCGTGTGGGGCATGCTCCCCAAGAACAAGCTCGGTCGCCAGATGCTGAAGAAGCTCAAGGTCTACGCCGGCCCCGACCACCCGCACGCGGCCCAGCAGGCCACCCCGTTCGAGATCACGCAGATCTCCCAGTAAGCGACTGAGGACTCACCATGACTGAGAACATCGAGAGCACCGAGGTCGAGGAGACCTTC
>JAJPEO010000100.1 GCA_021166815.1 Nocardioides sp. | reverse complement strand
GTGGTCGTGCTCGCCGCGGCCTGGGCCCACACCTCCCCGGAGGCGCGGGCGATCCGGGAGGCCCGGCTGGCCGCCGAGAGCGCCGTCGAGGGTCCGCGGATCGACCTGCCCGCCGCCGCGCCCGCGGTGGTGGCCGCCGGTGGGTCTCCGACCGCTGCCCCCGGCCTCACCCGGGCTGACCCACGAGCCGCCTTCGCGGCCGGCGCCGCAGCGATGCTCGCCGCGGTGGCAGTGCTCAGGAAGAAGAGGTGAGCGCTGCCGGCACCACGCCGGCCGAGGACCCTGCCCGCCCCCTGCGTGCCCTGTGGTCGCGCCACCGCGCCTATCGCGGGCGCTTCGTCGCCGCGGTCACGGCGTCGACGGTCAACAAGGTCGCCGACGTCGCCCCGGAGCTGTTGATCGGAGCCGCCGTCGACGTCGTCGTACGGGGTGACGACTCGTTCGTCGGCACCCTGCTGGGGGTCGACTCGCGCTACGCCCAGCTCGCGTGGCTGGCAGTCATCAACCTGGTCGTCTGGATCATCGAGTCGATCTCGGAGTACGTCGCCGACGTCCTCTGGCGCGGCCTCTCGCAGGGCATCGAGCACGACCTGCGCGTGGAGGCGTACGACCACGCCCAGCACCTCGCCGTCTCGTGGCACGAGAGCCGTCCCACCGGCTCCACGCTGGCGACGCTCAACGACGACGTCAACCAGCTCGAGCGGTTCCTCGACATCGGGGCGCCGAGGATCCTGCAGACCTTCCTCAACATCGTCCTCGTCGGCGCGGTGTTCGCGATCGCCTCGTGGGAGCTGCTGGTGCTGGCGTTCCTGCCGATCCCCGTCATCGTCGTCGGGTCGCTGGTGTTCCAGCGGCGCCTCGAGCCGCTCTACGCCCGCGTGCGCGAGGCCGTCGACGAGCTGTCCGCGGTGCTCAGCGCCAACCTCTCCGGCGTCACCACCATCAAGGCGTTCACCGCCGAGGACCGGGAGCGCGATCGCGTGGCGGCGGTGTCGGAGGCCTACCGCCGCGCCAACACCGACGCGATCCGCTCCTCCGCCGCGTTCGTCCCGCTCGTCCGCATGGCGATCCTCGCCGGGTTCACCTGCACGCTGCTGCTGGGTGGCTGGGCCACCCTCGACGGCGAGCTCGAGGTCGGGATGTACTCCGTCCTCGTCTTCATGACCCAGCGGCTGCTGTGGCCACTGACCGACGTGGCGCAGGTGCTCGACCTCTACCGCCGCGGCATGGCGTCGACGACCCGGATCCTGGCGCTGCTCGCCGTACCGGTGACCGTGCCGGCCGGCACCGAGACCCTCCCGACCACCGCCCGCGGCCGGCTGGAGCTGCGCGGGGTCACCGCGGGCTACGGCGAGGGACCCGACGTGCTGCACGGCATCGACCTCGTCGTGCCGGCGGGGGAGACCCATGCCGTGGTCGGCACCACGGGCGCGGGGAAGTCCACCCTGCTGCGCCTGGTGCTGCGCTTCGACGACCCGCGCTCGGGGCAGGTGCTGCTCGACGGCCACGACGTGCGCAACCTCGCGTGGGACTCGCTGCGCGGGTCGATGGGCTACGTCTCCCAGGACATCTACCTGTTCTCCGGCACCATCGCCGACAACATCGCGTACGGCCGCCCCGACGCGACCCGCGCGGAGGTCGAGGAGGCTGCTCGCGCGGCGGCGGCGTACGAGTTCGTGACCCGCTTCGCCGACGGCTTCGACACGTGGGTGGGGGAGCGCGGTGTCACGCTCTCCGGCGGCCAGCGCCAGCGCATCGCCCTGGCCCGCGCCCTGCTCCGCCGCCCTGCGGTGCTCGTCCTGGACGAGGCGACCAGTGCGGTCGACAACGAGACCGAGGCCGCCATCCAGGCGTCGCTGCGTGTGGCCACGGCCGACTGCACGGCCCTGGCGGTCGCCCACCGGCTCTCCACCGTGCGCAACGCCCACCGCATCTGGGTCCTCGACGGCGGCCGGATCGCGGAGTCCGGGACCCACGACGACCTGGTGGCCGCAGGAGGCCAGTACGCCGCCCTGTGGCGGGTCCAGACCGGCGCGGCCGCTCCGTTGGGCGGTGAGTGAGCCACCTTCATCCGCGGGCGCGGTGAGTGAGCCACATTCCCGGGCCTGACAATGTGGCTGGGTCACCGCTGGCGGAGGTGTCGGCGGTGGCGCGGTGAGTGAGCCACATTTCGTCGCGTACGAATGTGGCTCACTCACCGCTCACGACCAGCTGGTGGCACGGGGTGGCGGGCTGCCGCGAGCTGCGGAGGGCGCCCGTTCCGGTCCACAGCCCTGCCTGGGCGACGCTCATCCACAAGGTGGCCGGCGAGCGGTGGTGGCTCGATCGGCCGCTGGCCCATCGTCGTCGCCGTGTTCACGGTTCCCGAGGAGTTCCGCAGCCGCCCGTTCTCGCGAGGTGAGGCCCTGGCGGCGGGCATCAGCGCCCGCGTGCTCGAGGGGGTCCAGTTCACGCGCGTCCACGAGGCCGTCTACCGCCACCGCGACCACGTGATGTCCTTCGACGACGAGGTCGAGGCGGCGAGTCTGGCCCTTCCCGCCGCCGCTCGCACCACCGGTCTGACGCGCCTGCGTCAGGCGGGACTCGCGTACGGTTCCCCCTCGCCGCTGCACTTCGTCGCCCAGGGCGACCACCACCTCGCGCTGCAGGGCGTGTTCCTGCACCGCACGGTGCTGATGCCGCCGTGCGACGAGGTCGGCGTGACGCCGACCGCCGCCTTTGTCGCCCACTGCGTGGAGGCGAGGGTCATCGACGCCATCAAGGTGGGTTCCTGGTTGGTGCACCGTGAGCTCCTGGACCTCGAGGAGCTCGACACCCTGGTGCACGAGCAGAGATGGCGGTGGGGCTGCAAGGAGGCGGCGTGGGTGCTGGAGCACCTCGACGGGCGTTGCCGGTCCTTGCCCGAGTCGGAGCTGCTGGCCCTCGTGCGCTGGTCGGGCCTGCCCGACCCGGAAGTCAATGCCGCCATCGAGATCGGCGACGGGGAGTGGCTCACCCCCGACCTGTGGTGGGCTCGATGGCGACGCATCGCGGAGTACGAGGGCAGCCAGCACCAGGAGGACCGCAGCCAGTACATCAGCGACATCGACCGCTACCGCGCCTTCAGGCGCATCGGCGCGGACTACGAGCTGGTCACCAAGGAGACGCTGCGGACGCCCCGCACCGTGGTGCGCCGGATCCACCGCATGCTGGTCGAGGCGGGGTACGACGGTCCGGCGCCCGAGCTCACCGAGCGGTGGGCGCTGCTGTTCCGGCCGCTCAGGGAGGTCGTACGCGAGCTGGGACGTCTCGCCGCCTGACGCACGACCCCGTGAGCGGTGAGTCAGCCACGTTTCTGACGTACGGAATGTGGCTCACTCACCGCACCAGGTGGGCCACGCGCCAGAGACGCCGGCGGGCGGTGAGTCAGCCACGTTTCTGACGTACGGAATGTGGCTCACTCACCGCACCAGGTGAGTCACGCGCCAGAGACGCCGGCGGGCGGTGAGCCAGCCACGTTTCCGACGTACGGAATGTGGCTCACTCACCGCCCGGGGGCGATGCGGGGGCAGACCTCAGAAGCCGTGCTTGATGGCCGTGCGGAGGTCCTTGTTGAGCTGGGAGATCACGTCGAGCGGGATCTCCTTGGGGCAGGCGGCCGCGCACTCACCGATGTTGGTGCAGCCACCGAAGCCCTCGTGGTCGTGCTGGGCGACCATGTTGACCACGCGGCTGTCGCGCTCGGGCTGGCCCTGGGGGAGCTCGCCGAGGTGGGTGATCTTGGCGCCCATGAACAGCGAGGCCGAGCCGTTGGGGCAGGCCGCCACGCACGCGCCGCAACCGATGCAGGTCGCGACGTTGAAGGCGCGCATCGCCTTGTCCCGGTTGACCGGGGCGCCGTTCGCCTCGGGGGCCGAACCGGTGTTGGCCGAGATGAAGCCACCGGCCTGGATGATCCGGTCGAAGGACGTGCGGTCGACGACGAGGTCCTTGATGACCGGGAACGCCTCCGAGCGCCACGGCTCGATCGTGATCGTGTCGCCGTCCTTGAAGGAGCGCATGTGCAGCTGGCAGGTCGTGGTGACCTCGGGGCCGTGCGCGTCGCCGTTGATCATCAGCGAGCACATGCCGCAGATGCCCTCGCGACAGTCGGAGTCGAACGCGACAGGCTCCTCGCCCTTCTCGTTCAGCTCCTCGTTGAGCACGTCGAGCATCTCGAGGAAGGACATGTCCCCGGAGACGTTGTCGAGCTCGTAGGTGTGCATCCCGCCCGCGGCGGCGGCGTCGGCCTGACGCCAGATCTTCAGCGTGAGCTTCATCGCTTGTTGGTTCCCTTGCAGTTCGACCGCTGCGTCGCGGTGGCGTACAGGTGCAGACCGGTGCGGCCTCGCGCGGCGGTCACTTGTAGGACCTCTGCTTCATCTCGATCGCCGTGTAGATCAGGTCCTCCTTGTGGAGGACGGGCGTGCCCATCTCGCCGCCGAGCTCGGGGTTGCCGGCGTACTCCCACGCGGCGACGTAGGCGAACTCCTCGTCGTGGCGCAGCGCCTCGCCGTCCTCGGTCTGCGACTCCGAGCGGAAGTGGCCACCGCAGGACTCGCGGCGGTTGAGGGCGTCGATGCACATCAGCTCACCGAGCTCGATGAAGTCGGCGACGCGGCCGGCCTTCTCGAGGCTCTGGTTGAGGCTGTCGGCCGTGCCCAGCACCCGGAGGTTGGACCAGAAGTCGGCCTTGAGCTCGCGGATCATGCCGATCGCCTTCTTGAGGCCCTCGGCGTTGCGGTCCATGCCGCAGTACTCCCACATGATCGCGCCGAGCTCCTTGTGGTAGCTGTCGGCGCTGCGGGTGCCGTTGATCGAGAGGAACTTCTCGACCCGGGACTCCACCTCCGTGCGGGCGGCCGCGACGGCCTCGTCGTCCTCGGCGAGCTTGTCGAACGGCGCGTCGGCGAGGTAGTCGCGGATGGTGTTGGGCAGCACGAAGTAACCGTCGGCCAGGCCCTGCATCAGCGCCGAGGCGCCGAGGCGGTTGGCGCCGTGGTCGGAGAAGTTGGCCTCTCCGGCCACGAACAGGCCGGGGATGTTGGACTGCAGGTCGTAGTCGACCCACAGGCCACCCATGACGTAGTGGACGGCCGGGTAGATGCGCATCGGCGTCTCGTACGGGTTCTCGCCGGTGATGCGGGCGTACATGTCGAAGAGGTTGTCGTACTTCTCCTCGATGCCGGCCTTGCCGAGGCGCTCGATGGCGGCGGAGAAGTCGAGGTAGACACCGCGGCGCACCATCTTGGTCGTGCCGTCGGCCTGCACCTCCTCGACCGCCGGGCCGACACCGCGGCCGTCGTCGCACTGGTACTTGGCCGCACGCGAGGCGATGTCGCGGGGGACCAGGTTGCCGAAGGAGGGGTAGATCCGCTCCAGGTAGTAGTCGCGGTCCTCCTCGGGGATCTGGCGCGGGTCCTTGTCGCAGTCCTCGGGGTTCTTCGGGACCCAGATGCGGCCGTCGTTGCGCAGCGACTCCGACATGAGCGTCAGCTTCGACTGGTGCGCGCCGGAGACGGGGATGCAGGTGGGGTGGATCTGCGTGTAGCAGGGGTTGGCCATGTAGGCGCCCTTGCGGTGTGCACGCCACGCGGCGGTGACGTTGGAGCCCATCGCGTTGGTGGAGAGGAAGAAGACGTTGCCGTAGCCGCCGGTGGCCA
>JAJPEO010000353.1 GCA_021166815.1 Nocardioides sp. | reverse complement strand
CACTACGACCAGGGCCGCATCGGGGCGATCGACGCGATGTACGTCCCCACGGTGCTCGGCACGCGCTCGATGCGGCGCTTCCCGGCCCTGGCTGAGGCCAGCGGGATCACCTTCACCAGCGCGATGCCGCTGCTGACCAGCTTCCCGGCCGGCGGGGCCCCTGCCGCCGACGACAGCACGGCGAGCTGGCGCAACATCGACGCCCTGCTCGCCAACGTCGCCGAGTTCGGCGGCCGGGCCGAGGTGCTCAGCGCCGAGGAGGTCGCCGCCCGCTTCCCCCAGCTCCGGGTCCCCGCGAACGAGGTGGCGGTGCTCCAGGAGGACACGCTGCTGGTGAACCCGCGGCTCATCACCGAGGCGGAGCTGGTGCTGGCGGACAAGGCCGGCGCGACGCGACTCGAGGACGAGGTCACCTCGCTGGAGCGGACCGGCTCGACCTGGCGGGCGCAGCTGCGCCACGGGGAGCCGGTGGTCGCCGACCGCGTGGTCGTCGCCGTGGGCGCGTACACCAACGCGTCGGGCCTGCTCGCACCCTACGCGCCCGGTCCGCTCTCGACCGGCGTCTTCGGCTGCACGATCGTGCTGCTCGAGGTCGACGGCCCTGACGCCGCCGACTTCCCGGGCTACATGTTCTCCTCGGACCACTACGGCGGGGGGCTCATCACCCCGCCGCGGCAGTACCCCGACGGCCGGTGGTACCTCAAGGCCGCGGGCGGGGAGCTCATCGACCACCCCCTCCGCGCCACCGACGAGATCGACTCGTGGGTGCGTTCCGGCGGCTCGGCCTCCGAGGTGGACTGGTTCCGCCAGTTCGTCGCCGACACGATCCCCGGCGTGGAGGTCTCGCGGGCGATCACCAAGCCCTGCCTGCCCACCTTCAACAGCAGCGGCCTGCCCTACATCGACCGGGTCACCGACGGCCTCGTCGTCGCCACCGAGGGGGAGCGCGGCGTCATGATGGCCGACGAGATCGGCCGCCTCGCCGCCGGGCTCGCGGGCCAGGACCGCTGGATCGACCCCCTGCCCAGCCACCTCTTCGCGGCGCAGTGGGTCTCGTGACGTGACCGGGGTGAGTGGCTCGACGCGGGCCTTCTTCTCCTTCCCCGAGGTCCTCGACCCCGCGCGGCACCGCGACTACAACGCCTGGCACCAGTTCGACCACCGTCCCGAGAACCTGGCCCTGCCGGGGGTCGCCCACGGCGACCGGTGGGTGCGCACCCCCGAGTGCCGTGACGCCTCGGCGGTCGACCTCGATCCCGGCCTGGGCGCGGCCCACTACGTGGCGATGTACTGGTTCCGCGAGCCCGCCCGCGCCTCGATCGAGGAGTGGCGTGAGCTCGGGACCACGACGCTCGAGCTGGGCCGTCGCCCCGAGCTGGCCTGGACCCGGCGCCGGCACACCGGCCTCTACCGCCCCCTCGAGGGCCTCGTCTCCCCGCGCGTGCCGGTGAGCCCCGGGGCCCTGCCGTACCGGCCGCACCGTGGCGTGGTGCTCGAGGTGCTCCGGGCCGAGGAACCGGCCGGTCCCGGGGCTGCGGCGGCGTTCGAGGGGCACCGCGCCGACGTCATGGCGGCGCTCGGCCGGCCCGGCGTCGCGGGCGCGTGGACGTTCGGCTCACGCGACCCGTCGGGCGCGAGCCCGGACGGGTCGACCAGGATCACGATCACGTGGTGCGAGGACGACCCGTGCGTGGTCGCGGAGTCCCTGCCCGACCCGCTCACGGACTCGCACCTGCGCACGGTGCTGCGTACGCCGCTGCTGTCGATCCGGCCCCACGAGTGGGACTGGTTCGATGCCGCAGAGGGTCAGTGAGGCGGCTCGAGCTCGACGAGCGAGGCGAGGGCCTCCAGCTGCTCGACGTAGTGCGCGGGAGACTCCGCGCGCACCGTGACGTTGAGGATGGTGGCGCCGGCCCCGGAGGGGGCCGTCAGGCGCTCGACCGCCTTCTCGGGGGAGCCGATGGGGTCGAGCCGGCCGCCCGGCAGCACGACCTCGAAGCCCTCCGGCCGCTCCACCTGGTCGAGGAGTGCGCGGTAGCCCGCCAGCGGGAGCCCGAACGGCACCCAGCCGTCGGCCAGCGCGGCCGCGCGCTGCAGCGACTTGAGCGAGCTGCCGCCGATCCACAGCGGGACCTGCGCCTGCCGCGCCGCCGGCCGGACGACGACGTCGGAGAACGTGTAGTGGCTGCCGGCGTACGACGGCTCCTCGGAGCCCAGGCTGGCCCGCAGGGCGCGCAGCGCGTCGTCGGCGCGGGCGCCGCGGCCCGCGAAGGGTGCCTCCAGCAGCTCGAACTCCTCCTGCAGGCTCCCGACGCCCAGGCCGAGCACCAGCCGGCCGCCGCTGACCTGGTCGAGGGTGCCGTAGCGCTTCGCGATCTCCAGCGGGTGGTGGTAGCCCAGCACCAGCACCTGCGTGGCGAGCCGGATCCGGCTCGTGCATGCGGCGAGGTAGCCGAGGGTGGCCAGCGGGTCCCAGTACGTCGCCCCGCGTGTGGTGGCGACCTCGGTGGGCACGGCGACGTGCTCGCTGCAGGTCATGTGCGCGAAGCCCAGCCGGTCGGCCGCCTCCGCGATCGTGGCCAGCTCGGCGATCCCGGCGCTCTCCTCCCACGGGTCGACGGCTCCCGGCACGGCGGTGACGACGGGGCTGACGATGCCGACCTTCATGGGTGGGTCCTCTCATTCGGCGGTGGACCGCCAGTCAACCGCCGGGGCGGTGACGGGGTCTCGCGCCTCCCGCTGACCGGGAAGAACGAATTTCAGTTTTGCTCTTCTCAGGGGGCTGCTTCGCAGGTAGCGTGTGCTGCGGCACGTCCTAGAATTCATTTCAGTTTCTCCGGAGGTCCCCGTGTCCGTCGCCCTTGCCGAAGCCAGCATCGACGAGTCGTCGCAGGAGCGTCCGCAGCTCCCGCCGTCGATGGTGGAGCGGATGACCCTGATCCTCGACGCGTTCCCCCAGCGCACCAGTCGACTCACCCTGGAGGAGGTCGCGCGCGCCACGCACCTGCCGCGGTCGACCGCCCACCGGATCCTCGACCAGCTGGTCCGGCTGCAGTGGCTCGAGCACACCAGCTTCGGCTACAGCCTCGGTCGCCGCGCCATCCAGCTGGGCGGCGGCGGTGACGACGCGATCGAGCTGCGGTCGGCGGCCTCGCCCTTCCTGCACACGCTGATGCTGCGCACCGGCCTCACGGTCCACCTCGCCACGCTCGACGGGGGACACGTGCGCTACCTCGACAAGCTCGGTGGCCGTTTCGCCACGAGCGTCCCGTCGCGGGTCGGGGGACACGCCCCGGCGCACTCCACCGCCCTCGGCAAGGCGATGCTGGCGTGGCTCCACCCCGAGGACGTCGAGGAGCGCATGGGCTGCGCCCTGTCGCGGATGACCGAGAGCACCATCGTCGACGTCAACGCGTTCCACCAGGAGATGCACCGCATCCGCAGCAGTCGTGGGCTCGCCTTCGAGCAGGGCGAGTGCTTCGAGGACATCGCCTGCGTCGCGGCGGCCATCGAGGCGCCGGAGGGCCCGATCGCCGCGATCTCGCTGGTCGGCGACCCCAGCACCCAGCTCGAGCGGGTCGGTCCGCTCGTGCTCGACGCCGCCCGCCAGGTCTCCCTGGCGCTCTTCCCCAGCCTCGACGCCATGCGGCCCCGCCGGGCCCGTGACAGCGCCCGCGGGGTCACCCGCCTCTGAACGGAGCGGCTCAGCCCCCCGGAGCCGCTCAGCCCCAGTGATCGCCCCACCCCCACAGGGTCGGGGCGATCCTGGCGTGCATGTCCTCGATGCCGAACCGCCCCCGGTAGAACAGCATCGGCCGCTCGTCGGCCTCGGTGGTCTCCAGCTGCAGCACACGCCCGACCACCACGTCGTGGTCGCCCTCGGTGTGGACGTCGTGGACCTCGGCGTGCACGCGCATCAGCACGTCCGGCAGGCAGGGAGTCCCCCACGCGGACATGGTCCAGTCGAGGCCGTCGTACTTCTCGCCCCGGCTCGAGCCGAAGCGGTCGCACAGGTCGCGCTGGTCCTCGCGCAGCACGTTGACCGTGAACCGGCCCGCCCGCTTGATGCGGGGCCAGGCGCGACCGCGGTGATCGGCGCAGAAGAGCACCAGGGGCGGCTCGAGGGACACCGATGCGAAGGACTGGCACGCGAAGCCCACCGGCTCGCCGTCGTCGTAGCCCGTCACCACGGTGACCCCGGACGCGAACGAGCCCATGGCACGACGCATGTCCGCCGGGGTCGGGGCGATCATCTCTGCGGTCTGGTCCATGCCGGGGACCGTACGGCGACCGGCTCCCCGCCTCGCCGCGCCGGTCCCGGTGAGCGGTCTCGTGGTTCCCGGTGATCGGGACGCGCAGGGGGCCGTACGGGTCCCTCGTTCCTACGGTGGTCCGGTGAGTGACCTGAGCTACGACGACACCCTGCGCGAGCTGGCGACCGACAGCGGCGTGCTGCGCTACCACGAGGCGGGACCGGCCGACGCGCCCCCGCTGCTCATGCTGCACGGATCCGGCCCCGGGGTGTCCGGCTGGCGCAACTTCGCTGGCAACCTGGGCGTCTTCGCCGAGCACTTCCGCTGCCTGGTGCTCGAGCTCCCCGGCTTCGGGGTGAGCGACCCGACCGACCAGCACCCGATGGTCGCCGCGCTGCCGGCCGTCGTCCGGTTCCTCGACGGCCTCGGCCTCGACCAGGTCGACGTCATCGGCAACTCGATGGGCGGCATCGTCGGCACCCGGCTGGCGATCGCCCAGCCCGACCGCGTGCGCCGGCTCGTCACCGTCGGCGGCATGGGCCGCAACATCTTCAGCCCCGCCCCGGGCGAGGGCATCAACCTGCTCATGGAGTTCACCGAGAACCCCAGCCGCGAGCGGCTGGTCGAGTGGCTCAGCTCGATGGTCTTCGACCGCTCCCTGGTCACCGAGGAGATGATCGAGGACCGCTGGGCGCAGGCCACCGACCCCGAGACGCTGAAGGCGGCGCGCCGGATGTACTCCCGCGCGGCCGTCGAGGCCATGGGCAAGGCCGCTGCGGCGAGCGACGAGCCGCCGTACTGGGCCATGCTCCACAAGGTCCGCGCCCGCACCCTGATCACCTGGGGTCGCGACGACCGGGTCAGCCCGCTCGACATGGCGCTGGTCCCGATGCGCACGATCCCCGACGTCGAGCTGCACGTCCTGCCCAACTGCGGGCACTGGGCGATGATCGAGCAGAAGTCGGCCTGGGAGGCCGTCGTGCTCGCCTTCCTGACGAGGAACGACTGATGGGCGCGACGGCAGTGCCGGCGACCGGCACCTGGGACCACGAGGTCGACTTCCTCGTCGTCGGCTCGGGCGGAGGCGGCATGGCCGCCGCGCTCAGCGCCCACGACGCGGGCCTGTCGACGCTGGTGGTCGAGAAGGCCAAGATGTACGGCGGCAGCACCGGCATCTCGGGCGGCGGGATCTGGATCCCCAACAACCCGACCCTGCGTGCCGCCGGCCATGACGACAGCCGCGAGTCGATCCTGCGCTACCTCGAGCTGCTCACCGAGGGCAAGGTCCCGCGGGCCCGCCTGGAGGCGTACGTCGACCACGGCCCGGCCGCCATGGAGCTGCTCGGCCGCAGCCGGTGGTGGCGCCTGGCGTGGACCAAGGGGTACTCCGACTACCACCCCGAGTGGGAGGGCGGTCGCCCCCTCGGCCGCTCCGTCGAGCCGAAGCCGTTCGACACCCGCAAGCTGGGGGCCGACGAGGCGTTCCAGCGCCCCAACAGCATGAAAGGCCCCCTCGGCCTGTGGATCACCGCGGCCGACTACCGCGACCTCGCCATGGTCAAGCGCACCTGGCGGGGCCGGTGGAAGTCGATCGTGGCCGCCTGGCGCGTCTCGTCCAACGTGATCCGCCGCCGGCACATGGCGACCGGCGGCCGCGCGCTGGTCGCCCGCCTGCGCATGGCGCTCAAGGACGCGGAGATCCCGCTGTGGCTGCGCACCCCGATGACCGCCCTCGTGGTCGACGGCGCGCAGGTGGTGGGTGTCGAGGTCACGCGCGACGGCGTGCCCACCAGGATCCACGCCCGCCGTGGCGTGCTGCTGGCCTGCGGCGGCTTCGACCACTCGCCCGAGCTGCGCGAGGCCCACCTCCCCGAGGGAGCGCGCCCCGACCGCAGCCTGGGTGCCCGCGAGAACACCGGCGACGGCATCGTCGCCGGCATGGAGCTCGGCGCCGCGGTCGACTTCATGGACGACGCCTGGTGGATGCCGAGCGTGGCCCACCCCGCCGGCCCCATGATCCCGCTCGTCTCCGAGCGCGCGATCCCGGGCCAGGTCATCGTCTCCACCGACGGTCGCCGCTTCACCAACGAGTCCTCGCCGTACGTCAACTTCGTGCACGACCAGCTCGAGGGCAAGCACGTCGAGGCGTGGTGCGTGATGGACGCCCGGGCCCGCTCGCGCTACCCCTTCGCGCAGGTCCTGCCCGGCGCCCCGTTCCCGCAGTCGTTCTACGACGCCGGCACCGTGCACAAGGCGGGCTCGATCCGTGAGCTCGCGCAGTCGATCGGCGTGCACGAGGACAACCTCGTGGAGACGATCGAGCGGTTCAACGGCTTCGCGCGCTCCGGCGTCGACGAGGACTTCGGGCGCGGCGAGTCGGCGTACGACCACTACTACGGCGACCCCAACCTCACCAACCCCAACCTCGACGTCATCGACAAGGCGCCCTTCTACGCGATCCGCATCGAGATCGGCGACCTCGGCACCAAGGGCGGGCTGGTCTGCGACGAGCACGGCCGGGTCCTGCGCGAGGACGGCTCGGTGATCGAGGGCCTGTACGCCACGGGCAACGCCAGCGCGTCGGTGATGGCCAACGAGTACGCCGGTCCCGGCGCGACCATCGGTCCCTCGATCGTCTTCGGCCACATCGCCGCCCGCGACGCTGCCGTACGGGTCGGCTGACGATGGCACGCGTC
>JAJPEO010000333.1 GCA_021166815.1 Nocardioides sp. | reverse complement strand
GCGGCGTCGTCGGAGATCTGCACCGGCGCCTGGTTGAGGGCGACGGTGCCGGAGGGGTCAGTCATGGCCATGAGGTGAGCAGCCCTTACTTGGTGATGATGCCGGTGAGCACGGCGAGGGGGACCAGGGAGAAGCCGCCGGCGATGACGATCGCGACGACCCAGCCCGCGAGCTTGGCGTTCTTGCGCGCCTTCGCGGTGCCGGTGAGGCCGAGGGTCTGCAGCGCCGACCACGTGCCGTGGTGCAGGTGCATCGCGAGCGCGACCATGGCGACCAGGTAGATCAGCGTCATCCACGGCACGTCGAACGTGTCGACGAGGAGGTTGAAGGGGTCGTTGGTCGGACCCCCGGAGACGTTGACCCGGCCGATGGTGAAGTTGATGAGGTGCCAGACGACGAAGAGCAGGATCGCCACGCCGCCCCAGCGCATGGTGCGCGAGGAGAGCGACGAACCGCGGTTCTTCTTGACCTCGTACTTCACCCGCCGCGCCTTGGCTGCCCGGGAGGACAGGATCGCCGCGCTCGCCACGTGGGCGACCAGCGACACGATCAGCACGATGCGCAGCACCCACAGCAGACCGCCGTACGGGAGCATCGGCTCCCCGAAGGTGCGCAGGTGGTGGGCGTACTCGTTGAAGGCGTCATGCCCGGCGAAGGCCTTCAGGTTGCCGTACATGTGCGTCAGCACGAAGCCGATGAACACGAGGCCGCTGACGGCCATCAGGAGCTTCAGGGCCACAGTGGAGCGCGACGCGCGCGCCCCCTGGACCAGCGTTCTGGTCGGTGTATGGGTTGCCACAAGAGGTCACCGTACCGCCACTCGCGGGTGCCTGTGGGGGTGGGGAGTGTGACATAGCCCCGGTTACCGACCAGTCACAGACGAGCGCGCACCCACGCCGCGGCGACTGCGGGTACCTGATCCATGACTCCCGAGTGCCAGGTGCGCCACTGGCGGAAGGTGACGTCGCGACCCTCCGTACGCCACCCGCGCACCAGGCGGCGGGTCAGTGGCAGGGGGGCCACCTCGTCGAGGACGGCGGCGTCGACGCGCACCGGAACCGGCCGCAGGGCCACGTGGCGGACGTCGTTGGCCCGCAGGCTGTCCAGGAGCGCCTCGCGCACGGCCCGGCCCCGGGGACCGAGGATCGCCGCGGGCGCCAGGTCGCCCCACGACCCGGGGCCGGCGGCCCGGGTGAGCGGACGGTCGGCCAGGTGCGACCAGCGCTGTGCCGCCTCCTCGCTGAGGCCGCCGTCGAGGACGAGGTCGGCCAGCGTCGCGTCGACGGTGGCCGCGCCCGACACCATCAGGCCGATGAGCGCGCTGACCACGCCCGAGCCCGGGAAGCGCGTGGGCACGCGCAGCGACGCGCCGATCGTGAGGTCCATGCGGGTCACCGGGGCGAAGAGGGCGACGGCGCGCAGGTCGGTCCCCGGCGGGAGCGGGCGGTCCGCGCTCGCCGCGTGGGCTGCGGCCATGGCGCCCTCGGAGTGGCCCGCCGCCACCCACGCCGTGCCGAGGCGAGGCTCCCAGGAGCGCGCGGCCGCCACCAGGTCGACCATCGAGGATCCGAGCGCCGAGCCGATGAGGTAGGGGTGGGGCCGCGGGTCCCCACCCAGCCCCTCGTAGTCGGGCTGCACCACCGCGATGCCGTGCCCGAGCAGGGCCGAGACGAAGGCGTCGCCCTGCGTCATGCGGCGCACCTCGGGGTGCCCGGCGACGGCCGTGCTCGGCGCGGCCGTCGGGCCACCACCGGTGGTCATGTGGCCGTAGCCCACGATCGGCCAGCCGCCGGCCGGCACGGGCGTGGGCGGGAGGTGCACCAGGCCGGTCAGCGTGACCGGGCGTCCCCGCACGTCGGTGGAGGAGTACGCCACCCGCCACGACTCCCCGGCGGCGGCGAGCCGCGCCAGTCCCCGGGCACGGTCGGCGTCGACGACGCCCGGTCCCCAGGCGATCACCATCGTCCCCGTGGAAGGCGCCTGCGCAGCCGGGCCGGCACCAGCCCCAGGCGCTGTCCAGGCCGGGTGTCGACCAGGTCGACGAGGTCGGCGTACAGCCGGCCCACCGGCTCGAGCTGCTCGACGTCGACCTTGTCGATGGTGTCGGCGTCGTCGTAGAGGTAGAGCGGACCGGAGACCAGGCTGATCACGGGCACCCCGGAGGTGAGCACGAACGATGCGTCGGTGGGCACCCCGAGGCTGCTGAACTCGGTCAGGGACGCGTTGAGCAGGCAGGTCGCGGTGACGCCGTGCCGACGGAGCAGGCGCACCAGGTCGACCTTGAGGCGCGGGTTGACGTTCTCGAAGATCCCGCGCGGCTCACTCGTCGTGCTCACCTCGAACCCGCCGTCGGCGCCACGTCGCGCGGCCAGCCCGACGTGCTCGATGGTGAGGTTGAGGACGATGTCGTCGGGGGCGTCGTCGTCGAGGATCCACCGCCGGGCGAAGGCGCGGTGCGCGTGGTAGCCGGTGAAGTGGCTGTCGAACAGCGTGAACAGCAGCGTCTTGTCGCGGACCTCGCCCGCGGCGGCGCGAGCGCCGAAGTGCTCTGCGAGGGCGATGACCTCCGCGGTGCCGCTGGCGTCCTCCACGGCGCCCGGGCCGACGGAGTCGTGGTGGGACTGGACCATGACGGTCTCGTCGGTCCGTCCGGGGAGCCGGCCGATGACCGTGCGGGCCGGGACCTGCTCGCGCAGCGTCTCGAGCACGAGGGTGGCGCTCACCGGGCCGCGGGCCAGCTGGCCACGCAGGTGCTCGCCGGTGGACCGGGTGACCCAGAAGCCCGGCAGCGGCAGCGTGGAACGGCGGTAGTACTCGTTGTGGTAGCTCGTCGACTCCGGGTAGTCGCGCAGCACGCCGATCACCCCGACGGCCCCGGCCGCGCTCGCCGCGGTCATCACGCGGGTGAGGTTGGTGAGGTAGGGGTTGCCGGAGCCGAGGAAGTCGCGGGAGAGCAGTCGCCGCTCCGGGTCGTGGAACCACTCCATCATCGGCAGCATCGCGAGGTTGGTGACCTCGAAGTCGAGGTCGAACAGCACGACGCGACCGGCGACGTCGACCGGGCGCACCTCGCGCCGACCGCCCCCGATGCGCCGGCGGCCGATGTCGACCAGGGGGGCGGTGACGCCGTCCGGACCGGTCCCCGCCGACCCGGTCTGCTCGTGGTCGGCCACCAGGCAGTGCCGCACAGGGGTCGCCGCGACGGGGGTGCCACCGACCCGCAGGTCGTGCGACGTCACCGACCAGGCGAACGTCTGGGTCTCCTCGATCCAGACCTCGGGCACCCCGGCACCTCTCAGCCGGCTGGCCACGTAGTCGGCCGACTGTCTCCCACCCGGGGTGCCGGGTGCCCGAGGCGCCAGTGCGACGAGGTCCGCGATGGTGGCGAGCATCGCCTCGGTGGACACGCCCGCTCGGGACGGGACGTCGACTGGCATGACGTCAGGCTAGGAAGCCCGCCGCAACGAGGGGTCAGGCTTGCGGGATTTCGTCAGCCGGAGCGGGGTGGGAGGCCATAATCGTCGCGTGAGCCAGCCGGTGGTGCTGTCGGAGACGGACCTGGCCATCGTGCATGCCCTGCAGGTGGCTCCGCGTGCCTCGTGGCAGCGCATCGGCGACGTCGTCGGCGTCGACCCGGGCACCGCCTCGCGCCGCTGGTCGCGCCTGCAGGAGGAGCGGCTGGCGTGGCTGACCATCTGGCCGGCCCCGGTCACCCTTGCGCCGAGGTTCGACGCGGCACTCGTACGGCTGCGCTGCCGACCCGGGCACGCCCGGGACGTGGCCGTCGCGGCCGGGGAGCTGTCGTGGGTGGGCACCGTCGACCTCACGGCCGGCACGAGCGACGTCGTGGTGCTGGTCGTCGCGCGGGGACTGGCGACCCTGCAGGAGCGGATCGGGGTCGTGGCCGGTCTCGACGGCGTGCGTGACCACACCGCGAGCGCCCTGGCCGCCGTCCATGCCGACGACACCCAGTGGCAGCTGCGGGTGCTCTCCCAGCGCCAGTGCCACCAGCTGCGCACGTCCGGCAAGGCGGTGCCGGAGTCGCCGCGCCCGCCCTCGCCCGAGGTCGTGTCCGCGTTCCTCGCCGAGCTGCGCGACGACGTACGTCGCCCCCTGCAGCACGTCGCCTCACGGCTGGGCATGAGCGAGGCCACGGCCCGGCGCACGCTCGACCGGGCCGTCGCCTCAGGGGTGCTGCACCTGGGGTGCGACCTGAGTGGCGCCGTGGCCGGGCAGGGCCGCATGGTGCTGCTCGACGTGGAGATGACGCAGCGGCGGACCGACGCGCTGCGCGTGGCGCGCCACCCGGCGGTGCACCGGTGCTACGAGGCGGTGGCGTCGGGGGCGGTGCACGTCGCGGTGCGGCTGAGCTCGCTGGCCGACCTGGCGGCGATCGAGGCCGAGCTGGCCGACGGCGTCGCGGGCTGGAGGGTGGTCGAGCGGCTCACGGTCACCAGCAGCGTCAAGCGCAACGGGCACCTGCTCGACCCTGAGGGCCGCATGCTGCGCCGGGCGACCGCGTTCGCCTGACCCGCGGACACCGAGCAGGTCATCCTCACCCTGCCGTGCTCACCTCGGGTGCGGTCGGCTCGGCGGCGAGGGTGGCGTCGAGGCGGTAGTGGCGCAGGAACAGCATGCTGACCAGCACCAGGGCCGCGGGGATGACGGAGAGCCCGGCGGTCATCGCCCACAGTGCCGTGGAGGACTGCTCGAGTCCCCTGTCGGTGGACGAGGTGTAGTCGCCGACCTGGAGGATGAGCCCGAGCAGGCCCGGGCCGAGCGCGAACCCGAGGAGCTCGAAGCCGGCCCACAGCCCGGTGAAGGCCCCGATCCGGTTGGTGCCCACGGTCCTCGCGTCGTGGGCGGCGATGTCGGGCAGCATGGCGAGTGGGAAGAGCTGGCAGCCGGCGTAGCCGACGCCCACGAGGGCCGAGCACGCGACCACCGCGGCGAGGTTGCCCGTGCGGGCGACCAGGAGGGCCAGCAGCGCGACCGCGAACACGGCGGAGGAGAGCATCAGCCCGGTCTTCTTGCCGTGGTGCAGCCCCACCCACTGCCACAGCGGCGTGACCAGCACCGCCGGCCCGACGAAGGCCACGAAGATCACGGTCGCATCGCCCGCGCCTCCTCCCGTCAGGTGGCGCGAGGCGTAGTCGACGCCCGCCAGCAGCATGCTGCCCGCCACCGCCTGCGGGACGAAGGCGGCCAGCAGGGTGCGGGCGTGCACGTTGCCGAGGATCATCCGCAGCTGCTCGCCCAGCCGGCCGCCGCTCGGCTCGTGGCGCGTCATGGGGGCGTCGCGGGTCGCCCACCACACGCCCACGGCGCCGGCCACGATGAGCAGCGCCATGACGGCGCCCATCAGCCGGTGCCCGTGTGGCTCGGGGGCGGCGGCCACGAGCGCGGGGCTGGTGGCCCCGACCAGCATGATCGTCACGGTGATGGCGACGACGCGCCAGCTCATCATCCGGGTGCGCTCGGAGTAGGAGTCGGTGATCTCGGCGGACATCGCCAGGTAGGGGACCTGGAAGAGCGCATAGCTCGTGGCGCCCGCCACGAAGAGGACCAGCACCCAGCCGGCGGCGAGGCACGTCGGACCGTGCGGACCGCTGAACATGAGGGCGAAGCTCACGGCCATCCCGAGGCCGCCGGCCAGCAGGAAGGGGCGCCTGCGACGACGGGGGTCGGAGACGCGGTCGGAGAGCCGTCCCGCGATGGGGTTCATGAAGAAGTCCCACGCCTTGGGCAGGAAGACGATCACCCCCGCCAGCGCCGCACCCACGCCGAGCGTGTCGGTGAGGTAGGGCAGCATCAACAGGCCCGGGACGGTGCCGAAGGTGCCCGAGGCGAGGCTCCCCAGGGCGTACCCGTGGCGCAGGCGCGCCGTCGATGTCATGCGCGGACACTAGGGCTGGTCGTCGTCGCCGCCGGAGCGAATGTCCGATTTCGTCATCCGGGTGCCGCGACGGGGGTGGTTTCGGCGAGGACGGGTCCCTGGGGGAGGCGGGCCCCGTATCGAATGGGGAGCACCCGGCGTCGCCGGTCGGCGTGGCGCATATCCTGCGCACATGAGTGGCCTCAAGGAGCCCGAGGACCTGCAGCCCTCCGAAGGAGAGCTGCGCCTCGCTGGTGACGATGACGTGTACGACGCCTCCGCGTGGGAGGCCGCGACCGCCGCAGTGCTGCGCAAGGGCCGCCGCCTTGCCGAGGACGCGCCCGACTCCGACGTGTGGTCGGCGCTCACGCGCACCACGCTCGACGGCATCGACGTCGCGCCCATCGGGCAGCCCTCCGACCTCGACGGGCTGACCACGAGCGGCCGGCCCACGCGCGCCGGCGCCTGGGACGTCCGCACCCCCGTGCAGGTGACCGACGCCAGCGCGGCCAACGAGGCCGTCCTCCAGGACCTCGAGAACGGCGCCACCTCGCTCTTCCTGCGCCTGGGCGCCGACGTCGACCTGGCCGCCGCGCTGCAGGGCGTGCTGCTCGACCTCGCCCCGGTGGTGCTCGACCGGCCGACGCTCGACCAGGCCGCCGCGCTGGCCGCGGTGCTGGAGGCCCACGACGGCCCGCTGGCCGAGGGCGCCAACCTCTCCCTCGACCCGGTCTCCGACGCGCTGCTCGGTGACGGCGAGGCTCCTGCCGACGAGCAGGTGCTCGCGCTCGTACGCCGTGCCTTCCAGCTCGGTGTCCGGGGGCTCGTGGTCGACGGCACCGCCGTCCACGACCGCGGCGCCAGCGACGCCCAGGAGCTGGGCTGGGCCATGGCCGTCGGCATCCACCACCTGCGCGTCCTGGCTGAGGCCGGGTTCTCCCCCGAGGAGGCCGCGCGGCTCGTCGAGTTCCGCCTGGCTGCCACCGACGAGCAGTTCCCGACGATCGCCAAGTTCCGGGCAGCACGCCGCCTCTGGGCGCGCGTCCTCGAGGTGTCCGGCGCCTCCGGCGAGATGCTCCTGCACGCCGTGACCAGCCGCCCGATGACCAGCCGCTTCGACCCCTGGGTCAACATGCTGCGCGGCACCGTCGCCGCGTTCGCGGCCGGTGTCGGCGGCGCCGACTCGGTGACGGTCGTCCCCTTCGACGAGCCGCTGGGCCAGCCCGACGCCTTCGGGCGCCGCATCGCCCGCAACACCTCGTCGCTGCTGATCGAGGAGTCGCACGTCGCTGCCGTGGCCGACCCCGCCGGTGGCTCCTACGCCGTCGAGCGACTCACCGACGACCTCGCGATCGCTGCCTGGACCGAGCTCGGTCGCATCGAGGCCGACGGCGGTGCAGCCGCGCCGGCCGCGCGCGAGGGCGTGCTGGCCCGCATCGAGGAGGTGGCCGCCCAGCGCGACGCGCAGGTCGCGGACCGCTCGCGTCCGCTCACCGGCGTCTCGGAGTTCCCCCACCTCGCCGAGACCCTGCCCGAGCGTCCCGAGGGCCTGGCCACGCCCGTGCGGCACTACGGCCACGCCTTCGAGGCGATGCGCGACGAGCCCGCCGCCGAGCCGGTCTTCCTGGCCACGATGGGCCCCATCGCGGCCCACACCGCCCGGGCGACCTTCGTCTCCAACCTCTTCGCCGCCGGGGGTGTCGCCGTCGAGGCGGCCGGCCCCACCGACGGCGTGGAGTCGCTGGTCGCTGCCTACGGCGGTCAGCGGGTGGCCTGCCTCGCGGGCACCGACGCGGCCTATGCCGAGTGGGGCGCCGCCGCCGTCCAGGCCCTGCGTGAGGCGGGTGCGGCGTACGTCGTCCTGGCCGGCAAGCCGGGTCCACGCACCAACGTCGCCGACGACGCTGTCGATGACTGGGCAGCCATGGGGGTCGACGCCTTGGGCTTCCTGGCCCGGATCCGAGAGGAGCTCTCCCGATGAGCATCCCGAAGAACTTCGCCGAGGTGGACCTCGGAGGTTCCCAGGCCCGCGCCGCGACCAGCGGGGGAGGCGAGTCCTGGGCGAGCCCCGAGGGCATCGACATCCTGCCGGTCTACGGCCCCGAGCACCTCGAGGGCCTCGACGCGCTCGACACCTGGCCCGGCATCGCGCCGTTCCTGCGCGGTCCCTACCCGACCATGTACACCACCCAACCGTGGACGATCCGCCAGTACGCCGGGTTCTCCACCGCCGAGGAGTCCAACGCCTTCTACCGCCGCAACCTCGCGGCCGGTCAGAAGGGCCTCTCGGTCGCCTTCGACCTCGCGACCCACCGCGGCTACGACTCCGACCACCCGCGCGTGCGCGGCGACGTCGGCATGGCCGGCGTGGCGATCGACTCGATCTACGACACCCGCACCCTCTTCGACGGCATCCCGCTCGACACCATGAGCGTCTCGATGACGATGAACGGCGCGGTGCTTCCCGTGATGGCGCTCTACATCGCCGCGGCCGAGGAGCAGGGGGTGAAGCCGGAGCAGCTCGCGGGGACCATCCAGAACGACATCCTCAAGGAGTTCATGGTCCGCAACACCTACATCTACCCGCCCCAGCCGAGCATGCGGATCATCAGCGACATCTTCGCGTTCACGTCCCAGCGGATGCCGCGGTTCAACTCCATCTCGATCTCCGGCTACCACATGCAGGAGGCCGGGGCGACCGCCGACCTGGAGCTGGCGTACACGCTGGCCGACGGTGTCGAGTACATCCGCGCCGGTCTCGACGCGGGCCTGACCATCGACCAGTTCGCGCCCCGCCTGAGCTTCTTCTGGGCCATCGGCATGAACTTCTTCATGGAGGTCGCCAAGATGCGCGCGGCCCGCGCGCTGTGGAGCCGGCTGGTCAACGACTTCGACCCGCAGAACCCGAAGTCGCGCTCGCTGCGCACCCACTCCCAGACCTCCGGCTGGTCGCTGACCGCGCAGGACGTCTTCAACAACGTCGGCCGCACCTGCATCGAGGCCATGGCCGCGACCCAGGGTCACACCCAGTCGCTGCACACCAACGCCCTCGACGAGGCCATCGCGCTGCCGACCGACTTCTCCGCCCGCATCGCGCGCAACACCCAGCTGCTGCTGCAGCAGGAGAGCGGCACCACGCAGGTCATCGACCCGTGGGCCGGCTCCTACTACGTCGAGAAGCTCACCCACGACCTCGCCGAGCGTGCCTGGGCCCACATCCAGGAGGCCGAGCGGGCCGGGGGCATGGCCAAGGCCATCGAGCAGGGCATCCCCAAGATGCGCATCGAGGAGGCGGCCGCCCGCACCCAGGCGCGCATCGACTCGGGGCAGCAGAAGGTCATCGGCGTCAACACCTACCGGCTGCCGGCCGAGGACCCGCTCGACGTCCTCAAGGTCGACAACGACGAGGTCTACCGCCAGCAGGTCGCCAAGCTCGAGCGGCTGCGCGCCGAGCGCAACGACGACGACGTGCGCCGCACGCTGGAGGCCATCACCAACTCCGCCGAGCGGGGCGAGGGCAACCTCCTCGAGCTCGCCGTCGACGCGGCTCGCGCCAAGGCGACGGTGGGGGAGATCTCCGACGCGATGGAGAAGGTCTTCGGCCGTCACCAGGCCGTGATCCGTACGATCTCCGGCGTGTACCGCGAAACGGCCACCGGCGCCGACGACGACCAGGGATCGAAGATCGCCGAGGTCCTGCGCGCCACCGAGGAGTTCGAGGCCGAGGAGGGGCGCCGCCCCCGCATCCTGGTCGCCAAGATGGGCCAGGACGGCCACGACCGGGGCCAGAAGGTCGTGGTCACCGCCTTCGCCGATCTCGGCTTCGACGTGGACGTGGGCCCGCTGTTCTCCACTCCCGAGGAGGTCGCGCAGCAGGCGATCGACGCCGACGTGCACATCGTCGGTGTCAGCTCGCTGGCCGCCGGTCACCTCACGCTGCTCCCCGCGCTGAAGAAGGCGCTGGAGGAGCAGGGCCGACCCGACATCATGGTCGTGATCGGTGGCGTGATCCCGCCCGACGACGTGCCCACGCTGCTCGAGATGGGCGCAGCGGCCGTGTTCCTGCCCGGGACGGTCATCGCCGACTCGGCGCTGGACCTGCTGACCAGGCTGCGCGAGGGCTGACCGCTCCGTGGCCGAGGTGCGAGCGAGGCGAGCCCCGAAGCCCGTCGACGTGCCTGCCCTGGTCGACGGCATCAGGGCGGGCCAGCGGGCCGCGGTCTCGCGCGCCATCACGCTGGTCGAGTCGTCGCTGCCGGCCCACCGCGTGGCGGCCCGCGAGCTGCTGACCGAGCTCGCCGAGCAGAGCGCGGGTGAGCCCGCGGTGCGAGTCGGCATCTCCGGTGTCCCGGGGGTCGGGAAGTCGACCTTCATCGAGGGCCTCGGCACCCGGTTGACGGCGCAGGGCCACCGCGTCGGAGTGCTCGCCGTCGACCCGTCGAGCGTGCGCACCGGCGGCTCGGTGCTGGGCGACAAGACCCGCATGGCGAGCCTGTCCGCCGACCCCCACGCCTTCATCCGGCCCTCGCCGTCGGCGGGGACCCTCGGCGGAGTCGCGCGGGCCACGACCCAGGCCATGCTGGTGCTGGAGGCGGCTGGCTACGACGTCGTGCTGGTCGAGACGGTCGGTGTCGGCCAGTCCGAGGTCACCGTCGCCGGGATGGTCGACACGTTCCTCTTCCTCACCCTCGCCCGGACCGGCGACCAGCTGCAGGGCATCAAGAAGGGCATCCTCGAGATCGCCGACGTCATCGCGGTCAACAAGGCCGACGGGGAGTTCGAGTCCGAAGCCCGTGTCGCGGCCCGCGAGCTGTCCGGCGCGCTGCGCCTCGTGCACGGCAAGGGGGAGTGGGCCCCGCCGGTCGTGACCTGCTCGGGCCTGCACGGTGCGGGTGTCGACGACGTCTGGCAGCGCGTGCTGGGCCACCGCGACCACCTCGGGGTCGAGGGCCTGGCCCACAAGCGGGCGACCCAGCAGCTCGACTTCATGTGGGCGCTGGTGCGCGACGAGCTGGACCAGCGGCTGAAGTCCTCCCCGGGCGTGGCGGCGGTGCGCGACGAGATCCGTACGTCCGTCCTGACCGGTGACCTGCCCGCGACGCTCGCCGCCGACCGCATCCTCGCCGCCTACGACTCCGACCGGGACGCCTGAGCGTCGGGTGCGCACGGCCGTCGCCTCTGCGACGATGCCGGGATGAACGCCTCGGGCGACGTCGAGCTCACCGTCGAGGACCTGCGTGCCGTGACGGCGTACGCCGTCGACTGCGCCACGACCACGCTGGGCATCGCGACCCGGGACCTGCCGGGCGACCCACGGCCGGCTGCCGCGATCGAGGCGGCGCGGGTGTTCGTGGACGGCGCTGCCCGCTCGAACCTCCAGCGCCGCGCGGCGGCCGACGCCCACCGGGCCGGGCGGGAGGCACCCACGGAGGCAGGCTCGCACGCCGCGACCGCAGCAGGGGACGCGGCCGCGGCGGCGTACCTGCACCCGCTCCCGGCAGCGACGCAGGTACGCCACGTCCTCGGCGCGGCCGCCCACGCCGCGCGGGCGGCCGAGCTGGCCCGGGGCGACGACCCCGTGGTCGCCGAGTACATGCTCCACGGCGCCGCGCGCCGCATGACGCCGGCGGTCCGTGA
>JAJPEO010000294.1 GCA_021166815.1 Nocardioides sp. | reverse complement strand
CGCTTCTCGCGCAGCTTGAACTGGGCGATGGACTTGCGCGCCTTGGTCACGGCCGGCTTCTGGCCGGTGATGACGGTCAGGTCGCGGATCGCGCCTTCGATGAGCTTGGAGTCACGAGCGGCCTCGCCGACACCCATGTTGACCACGATCTTGGTCAGGCCGGGCACCTGCATGACGTTCTTGATGTCGAACTCGGACTGCAGCGCGGGGAGGATCTCCTCGCGGTAGCGCGTCTTGAGACGGGGAGCACTGGTTGCTTCCGTGTGGGCCATCTCAGATCTCCTTACCGGTCTTGCGCGAGACCCGGACGGAGCGGGTCGCGGAGTAGGTCGAGCCGTCGGGACGGCGCTTGGTGACCTCGTCGCGACGGAAGCCCACGCGGGTGACGTCGTCACCCTCGACGAGCATCACGTTGGAGACGTGGATCGGGGCCTCGGCGGTGATGATGCCGCCGCCGGTGCCACCCTGCTGGGCGGACTTGGTGTGGCGCTTGACGAGGTTGACACCCTCGACGATCACCCGGTCGTCCTCGCGGAGGACCGTGATGACCTTGCCCTGGGCACCCTTGTCCTTGCCAGCGATCACCTTGACGGTGTCGCCCTTCTTGATTGCCATGTGCTTACCCATCTCTCACAACACCTCCGGGGCGAGCGAGATGATCTTCATGAACCGCTTCTCGCGCAGCTCGCGGCCCACGGGGCCGAAGATGCGGGTACCACGGGGCTCGCCGTCGTTCTTGAGGATGACGGCGGCGTTCTCGTCGAAGCGGATGTAGGAACCGTCGGCGCGGCGACGCTCCTTGACGGTGCGCACGACCACGGCCTTGACGACGTCGCCCTTCTTGACGTTGCCACCGGGGATCGCGTCCTTGACGGTGGCGACGATGACGTCACCGATGCCGGCGTAGCGACGGCCAGAGCCACCGAGCACACGGATGCAGAGGATCTCCTTTGCACCGGTGTTGTCGGCGACCTTGAGTCGCGACTCCTGCTGGATCATTGGTTTCTCCTGGTTGTCGAGCTGGTTCTCCCGCTGCTCTCAGCGGGAGCCTGGCCGAACTGGTGGGTTGGTGGGCGTGGCCGCGAGGCCCCGCCCGGATGTCACTTGGCCTTCTCGAGAACTTCGACGAGGCGCCAGCGCTTGGTGGCGGACAGCGGACGGGTCTCCATGATCAGGACCCGGTCACCGATGCCGCACTCGTTCTGCTCGTCGTGGGCCTTCAGGCGCGACGTCTTGCGCATGACCTTGCCGTAGAGGGCGTGCTTCACCCGGTCCTCGACCGCGACGACGATGGTCTTGTCCATCTTGTCGCTGACGACCAGGCCCTCACGGACCTTGCGCGCGTTGCGCTCCACTGCGTTCTCGCTCATGCCTTCGCCTTCTCTTCTGCGCCCGGGGTGGACCGGATACCGAGCTCGCGCTCGCGGACCACGGTGTAGATGCGGGCGATGTCCTTCTTGACCTTGCGGAGGCGGCCGTGGCTCTCCAGCTGGCCGGTGGCGGCCTGGAACCGGAGGTTGAACAGCTCCTCCTTGGCCTCGCGCAGCTTCGCCTCCAGGTCGGTGGCGTTGAGCTCGTCGAGCTCGTGGGCAGTCAACTTGTCAGCCATCAGAATTCACCAGCCTCGCGGGACACGAACCGGCACTTCATGGGGAGCTTGTGCATTGCGCGGCGCATGGCCTCGCGAGCAACGTCCTCCGTGACGCCGGAGAGTTCGAACATGACGCGGCCGGGCTTGACGTTGGCAACCCACCACTCGGGAGAACCCTTGCCGGAACCCATGCGGGTCTCGGCAGGCTTCTTGGTCAGGGGCCGGTCGGGGTAGATGTTGATCCACACCTTGCCGCCACGCTTGATGTGACGGGTCATGGCGATACGGGCCGACTCGATCTGGCGGTTGGTCACGTAGTGACCCTCGACCGCCTGGATGCCGAAGTCACCGAACGCCAGCGACGTCCCGCCCTTGGCGACTCCACGTCGCTTGGGGTGGTGCTGCTTGCGGTGCTTGACACGACGGGGCATCAACATGGTCAGCCCTCCTGTCCAGTGCTGGACGCCGCGGCCTCGGCCACGGGCGCCTCGGTGGCAGCAGGAGCCTCGGTCGCCTCGGCGCGCGGGGCACGGTCGCCGCGCGAGCCACGGCTCGGACGGTCGCCACCACGGCTGGGGCGGCCACCGCGACCGGGAGCACCGGCGCGGGCAGCCTGCTGGGCCTGGCGCTCGGCACGGGTGCCGGCGACCTCGCCCTTGTAGATCCAGACCTTCACGCCGATGCGGCCGAAGGTCGTACGGGCCTCGTAGAAGCCGTAGTCGATGTCGGCACGGAGGGTGTGCAGCGGCACGCGGCCCTCGCGGTAGAACTCGGTGCGCGACATCTCGGCGCCGTTGAGGCGACCCGAGCACTGGATCCGGATGCCCTTGGCACCGGAACGCATCGAGGTCTGCATCGCCTTGCGCATGGCGCGACGGAACTGCACGCGGCCGGAGAGCTGCTCGGCGACACCCTGGGCCACGAGCTGGGCATCGATCTCGGGGTTCTTGACCTCGAGGATGTTCAGCTGGACCTGCTTGCCGGTGAGCTTCTCCAGCTCGCCGCGGATGCGGTCGGCCTCGGCGCCACGGCGACCGATGACGATGCCGGGACGCGCGGTGTGGATGTCGACGCGCACGCGGTCACGGGTGCGCTCGATCTCGACCTTCGCGATGCCGGCCCGCTCCATGCCCTTGGAGAGCAGCTTGCGGATGGCGACGTCCTCACCGACGTAGCTCTTGTAGAGCTTGTCGGCGTACCACCGGCTCTTGTGGTCGGTGGAGATGCCCAGGCGGAAGCCGTTCGGGTTGATCTTCTGGCCCATCAGGCGCCCTTTCCGTTCAGGACGTCAGCCGGCTGCACCACGAGGGTGATGTGGCTGGTCCGCTTGTTGATGCGGGTCGCACGGCCCTGGGCACGCGGACGCCAACGCTTCATCGTCGGGCCCTCGTCGACCATGGCCACCGAGAGCACCAGGTCGGCCCGCTTGAGCCCCTCGGTGGTCTCGGCGTTGGCGATCGCGCTCTCCAGCACCTTGTAGACGGTCTCCGAGGCGGCCTGCGGCGCGAACTGCAGCAGGGCCAGGGCCTCGTCGACGGGAAGGCCGCGGACCATGTCGACGACACGGCGAGCCTTCATCGGGGTGATCCGCACGTAACGCGCGCTCGCGAAGGCTCCCGGCTGGTCGCCGAGCAGCGACTCGCGGCGTGCGCTGGTGCGCAGGCGCTCAGTAACGCTCATTGCTCGATATCTCCTCTTGGGCGCACCGCGTCAGCGGCGGCGACCCTTCCGGTCTTCCTTCACGTGCCCGCGGTAGGTGCGGGTGGGGGCGAACTCGCCGAGCTTGTGGCCGACCATGGAGTCGCTCACGAACACGGGAACGTGCTTGCGGCCGTCGTGGACGGCGATCGTGTGGCCGATCATGGCCGGCACGATCATCGACCGGCGAGACCAGGTCTTGATGACGTTGTGGGTGCCCTTGTCGTTCTCTGCGTCCACCTTCTTCATGAGGTGGTCGTCCACGAAGGGACCCTTCTTCAGGCTGCGAGGCATGTCGGTTACTTCCTACCCTTGCCGGACTTGCGACGACGGATGATCTGGGAGTCGGAGGCCTTGCGCTTGCGCGTGCGGCCCTCGGGCTTGCCCCAAGGGGAGACCGGGTGGCGACCACCGGAGGTCTTGCCCTCACCACCACCGTGCGGGTGGTCGACCGGGTTCATGACGACACCGCGGACGGTCGGGCGCTTGCCCTTCCAGCGCATGCGGCCGGCCTTGCCCCAGTTGATGTTGGACTGCTCGGCGTTGCCCACCTCGCCGACCGTCGCGCGGCAGCGCACGTCGACGAAGCGCATCTCGCCCGAGGGCATGCGCAGCGTGGCGCGGCTGCCCTCACGGGCGACCAGCTGGGCGGAGATGCCGGCGGAGCGGGCGATCTTCGCACCGCCGCCGGGACGCAGCTCCACGCAGTGGATGGTCGTACCGACCGGGATGTTGCGCAGCGGCAGGTTGTTGCCGGGCTTGATGTCGGCGTTGGGGCCGGACTCCACGGCGGTGCCCTGGGTCAGGTCCTTCGGCGCGATGATGTAGCGCTTCTCGCCGTCCGCGTAGTGCAGCAGCGCGATGCGGGCGGTGCGGTTGGGGTCGTACTCGATGTGAGCGACCTTGGCCGGCACGCCGTCCTTGTCGTAGCGGCGGAAGTCGATGATGCGGTAGGCGCGCTTGTGACCGCCACCCTGGTGACGCGTGGTGATGCGTCCCTGGTTGTTGCGGCCGCCCTTCTTGGGCAGCGGGCGCGTCAGCGACTTCTCCGGCGTGGTCCGGGTGATCTCGACGAAGTCGGCCACCGAGGAGCCACGGCGGCCCGGGGTGGTCGGCTTGTACTTGCGGATAGCCATCAGATGTTCCTCAACTCAGTCCCTTGGTGACCCGGTCAGGCGACCGGACCCCCGAAGATGTCGATGCGGTGGCCCTCGGCGAGGCTGACGATCGCGCGCTTGGTGTTGGCACGCTTGCCGATCCCGTTGCGGGTGCGACGCGTCTTGCCCTGGCGGTTGATCGTGTTGACGGAGGTGACCTTGACGTTGAAGACCTTCTCGACCGCGATCTTGATCTCGGTCTTGTTGGCGTCCGGACGGACGATGAAGGTGTACTTGTTGGCGTCGAGCAGGCCGTAGCTCTTCTCCGAGACGACCGGGGCGATCAGGATGTCGCGGTGGTCCTTGTGCAGGGTGCTCACTTGTCGTTCTCCTCGGATGCAGCGGAGCCGCCGCCGGCACGCGTGAAGCCAGCGGCCTCGGCGTCCTCGGCGCTCTTGAACCAGAACTCCGCCTCGGTGGCGTCGTACCACTGACCGCCGGGCTCGTGGTAGAGACCCGAGTCAGCGTTGCCCTTGATCTCGTAGCCCTTGGGGGCGTTGCCGCTCTTGAGCGGGGCCTTCGCACCCTTGGGCAGGGCCGGCTTGTCGTCGGCGACCGCGGCGACGGGCTTGACCTCGGCCGGGGCCTCGGCGTCCTCGGCGGCGACCAGCTTCTCGGACTTGGCGGCCTTGGCGGGCTTCGCAGCCGGAGCCGCAGCGGCGCCGGAGACGAAGGTGTCGTACGCGCCCTTGGTGAAGACCACGTCGTCGGAGGCCAGCACGTCGTAGGTGTTGAGCTGGTCGACGGCGACGATGTGGACCTGCGGCGCGTTGCGCAGCGAGAGCCAGGTCAGCGCGTCGGAGCGCTCGAGCACGACGAGGTAGCGGGCGCGGTCGGTCAGCGAGGTGAGCGCCGCCAGCGCAGCCTTGGTCGAGGGCTTGTCGCCCGAGACCAGGCCGTCGACCACGTGCACGCGGTCGTTGCGCGCCCGGTCGGAGAGGGCACCGCGCAGGGCGGCGGCCTTCATCTTCTTGGGCGTGCGCTGGTCGTAGCTGCGCGGCTGCGGGCCGTGCACGGTGCCACCACCGGCGAACTGCGGAGCGCGGGTCGAGCCCTGGCGGGCGCGGCCGGTGCCCTTCTGCTTGTAGGGCTTGCGGCCACCGCCGCGGACCTCGCCGCGGGTCTTGGTGGCGTGCGTGCCCTGGCGGGCCGCAGCCTGCTGGGCGACGACGACCTGGTGGATCAGGGGGACGTTGACCTCGACGCCGAAGATCTCGGTGGGGAGGTCGACGGAGACGACCTTCACGTTGCTAGCCATGCTCAGGCCTCCTGCTTCTTCGCGGCCGAGCGGAGGACCACGAGGCTGCCCTTGGGGCCGGGAACGGCACCCTTGAGCAGGATCAGGCCCTTCTCGGCGTCGACGGCGTGGACCGTCAGGTTCTGGGTGGTGACCGTGTCGTTACCCATGCGGCCGGACATCCGGGTGCCCTTGAAGACGCGACCGGGGGTCGCGCAGGCGCCGATGGAACCGGGCTTGCGGTGGTTGCGGTGGGCACCGTGCGAGGCGGACACACCGGAGAAGCCGTGACGCTTCATCGTTCCGGCGAAGCCCTTGCCCTTGCTGGTGCCGGTCACATCGATCTCGTCGCCGGCGGCGAAGGTGTCCGCGCCGAGCTCCTGGCCCACGGTGTAGGTGGAGGCGTCGGCGGTGCGGATCTCGACCAGGTGGCGGCGCGGGGTCACGCCGGCCTTGGCGAAGTGACCCGCCTCGGGCTGGTTGACCTTGCGGGCCTCGATCTCGCCGAAGCCGACCTGGATGGCGTTGTAGCCATCGGTCTCCGGCTGGCGGACCTGGGTCACCACGTTGGTGCGGGCAGCGATGACGGTAACGGGGACGACGCGGTTGTTGTCGTCCCACAGCTGGGTCATGCCGAGCTTGGTGCCCAGCAGGCCCTTCACGTTGCGTTCGAAAGTCTTAGCCATGTCAGTCAGCCTCAGAGCTTGATCTCGATGTCGACGCCGGCAGGCAGGTCGAGGCGCATCAGCGAGTCGACCGTCTTCGGCGTGGGGTCGATGATGTCGATGAGGCGCTTGTGGGTGCGCATCTCGAAGTGCTCGCGGGAGTCCTTGTACTTGTGGGGCGAGCGAATGACGCAGTACACGTTCTTCTCGGTCGGCAGCGGCACGGGGCCGGCGACCTTCGCACCCGTGCGGGTGACGGTGTCCACGATCTTGCGCGCCGAGGTGTCGATCACCTCGTGGTCATAGGCCTTGAGCCTGATGCGGATCTTCTGTCCCGCCATAGGTCTCTCTCGTCCTCTTCGATCTCGTACGGCCCGTCTTCGGGGGCGTACCGCGTGCGGTCTGTCTCGACTCCGTCCCGGGTGGGCCGGCGCCGCCTGTCTCTCCTCCACCCTCCGACCCCCGCGGTCGGGCGTGTCGCAGGTACTTCTTGCGTCACGCCCCGCTGGGGCTGGTGCTGCTGTGGGTGGCGCCCGACGGTTCGTCGGGCCTGCTCGAGCCTCCGATCAGATGTCCTGAGCTGGTGCGGGGCACACAGATCACTGGCATCGATCCAGGAGACGCGATTCAGTGATCAAAATTCGTGCCGCACCACAGGAGATCCAATGGGGACCCGCCGGAGCAACCGGACAATCCTGACAGAGATGACGGGGGCATGCAAAATCAGCGGACGCGGCGGTAGGCGAGGTCGGTGATCTGGCGGTCCACGGCGAGTCCCTTGCGCTCGAAACGGGTGATCGGCCGCTCGGCCCACCGCTCCACCACGCCGCCCTCGAGGCCGGGCTCGGCGTCGAGCACCACGACCATCTGGTCGGCGTAGTCGGCCCAGTCGGTCGCCAGGCGCCACACTCCCCCGGGCCGGAGCCGGGAGGCAGCCAGCGCCGCGTTGGCCGGCGTGACCAGGCGGCGCTTGTGGTGCTTCTTCTTGTGCCAGGGGTCGGGGAAGAACGTCCACAGCTCGCTCACGCTCTCGGGCGCCAGCACGTGCTCGAGGAACCACACCGCGTCGACCGAGCAGAACCGCACGTTGCTCGCTCCCGCCTCGGCGACGCGCCACAGGGAGTCGGCGACGCCGGGGATCCAGACCTCCAGCGCGAGCACGTCGTGGTCGGGGCGGGCGGCCGCCAGGGCAGCCGTGGCCTCCCCGACGCCGGACCCGATCTCCACGATCAGCGGGGCCTCACGGCCGAACCAGGTCCGCAGGTCGAAGCCGGGCTCGTCGACCGCGGCATCCGGGATCACCCACTCGGCCTGGTGGGCCGCCCATGCCTCGGCCTGGCGCGGGGTGAACCGGCTGCCCCGGCGCGAGTAGGTCAGCACCTCGCGCATCCGCCGACCGTCGGCGGTCAGCTTGTGGTGCGGGCGGGCGGGCCGTACGGAGTCCTTCACGCCCCCATTGTCACGTGCTCGGGGTCAGAGCAGGTCGAGGGCTCCGGTCAGGACGCCGCGCAGGCGCTGCTCGATGTCGTCGAACTCGGCCTGGCCGATGATCAGCGGTGGCGCGAGCTGGATGACCGGGTCGCCCCGGTCGTCGGCGCGGCAGTAGAGGCCGGCGTCCCACAGCGCACCCGAGAGGTAGCCGC
>JAJPEO010000269.1 GCA_021166815.1 Nocardioides sp. | reverse complement strand
CTCGCCACGGCCGCGTACGAGGTCATCCGCGACCACGGGCTCGACGCACTCACCGCCGATGCGGTGGCCCAGCGGGCCGGCGTCTCGCGGCGCACGTTCTTCAACTACTTCCCGACCGTCGAGGCGTCGGTGCAGCCGGTGGTCGAGGAGTTCCTCGACGACATGCTCTCCCGCGTGCCGCACGCGGTGCGGGTGGGGCGCCGGCTGGCGCCGCGGGCCGAGCCCGCGCGCGCGGTCGACGACGAGGACCTCATCGAGCGCTTCACCGTCATCGGCCTGATGTCGCACCGCTCCATGAGCCACAAGGCGCTCTTCTACGCCAGCGTCCAGGGCTGGCAGGAGCGCCTGGCCGGCCAGATCTCGGCCATCACCGGGGCCGAGACCGACGACCTCTGGGTCCAGGGCGTCTCGGGCGCGCTGCACGGTGCCGCCGAGGCCGCCCTCGCCGTCTGGATCCGCCGCACCGACGGCGAGATCACCCCCGAGACCATCCGGCTGAGCCGGGACCTCCTCGCTGACGCCATCGACCAGCTCGGTCGCGGCTTCGACCGCTGAAAGGCACCTCCATGGCTTCTCGTCTCTACCGACTCGGGCGCTGGGCCGCCGCGCACGGCTGGCGCGTGCTGGGCGGCTGGATCGCCCTGCTCGCCCTGTTCGGCGTCCTCGCCGGCACCATCAGCAGCCCCATGACGACCGTGGTGCAGATCCCGGACGCGAAGTTCATGGACGTGATGGACCACCTCGGCGAGGAGATCCCCGAGGTCGCCGGCACCGTCGGGACGGCGGTGTTCTCCACCGAGGACGGGACCGCGATGACCCGCGAGCAGCGGGCCGCGGTCCAGGACGTCATCGCCGATTGGGAGGGGCTCGACCACGTCACGACCGTCGTGGACCCCTTCGAGACCCAGGCCACGCTCGACGAGGGCCGTCAGGACTACGCCGAGGGCCAGCGGCAGCTGAAGGCCGGCGAGAAGCAGCTGTGGCAGGGCATCTTCGACTGGGACGGCGCCCGCAGGCTGCAGGCCATCGGTGAGCGCAACCTCGCCGAGGCCGAGCGCACCGACCCCGACAGCGCCGAGACCGTCATGCTCCGGGCCGGGGTCGAGAGCGGCCGTGCCGACATCGCGGCCGGGCGCGAGCAGCTCGAGCAGGGGCGCGCGAAGATCCTCGAGGCCCGCGAGCAGCTGGCCGACGCGGGCGTGGTCCTCGACGCCGCCGAGGGCGTGCGCTTCGTGAGCAAGGACGGCTCGGCGGCGCTGAGCCAGATCGGCTTCGACATCGACCCGCAGTCGCTGGCGCCGGAGGACCGCGAGGCGGTCGTGGCCGCCGCCGAGGCACTGCGCGAGGTCGGCGTGGAGGCCAACTTCGGCACCGAGATCATGTTCGAGAGCTCCGTGATGGGCATCGGCGAGGTCATTGGTCTGGCGACCGCCGCGCTCGTGCTGCTGGTCATGCTGGGCTCGGTCGTCGCTGCGGGCCTGCCGCTGCTCGTGGCGCTGCTCGGCGTCGCCGTGGCCGTGGCTGCCGCGGTCGCCACGACCGTCTTCTTCGAGATGCACTCCATGACGCCGGCGCTGGCGCTGATGCTGGGCCTCGCCGTGGGCATCGACTACACGCTGTTCATCGTCAACCGCCACCGCGGCCAGCTCCTCGCGGGCATGAGCGTCGTCGAGTCGGTCGGCCGGGCGGTCGGCACGGCGGGCAACGCGGTCGTGTTCGCCGGGGCCACCGTCGTCGTGGCGCTGGCCGCCCTGGTCCTCAGCGGCATGCCGATCCTGGGCCAGATGGGCCTCGTCGCCGCCGGCGCGGTGGTGTCTGCGGTGCTCATGTCCATCACCCTCGGCCCGGCCCTGCTCGGGCTCCTGGGCACGCGGATCATCTCCCGTCGCGCGTGGCGTCGTGCCGCGGCACCCCAGGCCCACGTCGGTCTCGAGGAGGAGCACGGCGGCTGGTACGTCCGCATGGTCACCGCCCGCCCGTGGGTCACCGTCGGTGCCGTCGTCGTGCTCCTCGGCCTCATGGCCTGGCCCCTGAGCCAGCTGCGGCTGGGCCTGCCCGACGGCTCGAGCGAGCCGGAGGGCTCCAGCCCCCACACCGCCTACGTCACGGTCGCGGACAAGTTCGGCCCCGGCATGAACGGCCCCCTCCTCGTCGTCGCCGACCTTCCCGAGGGCGCGACCGAGAAGGACGCCACCGAGGCGACCACCGGGATCACCCAGGGCCTGCTGCAGTACGACGGAGTCGACGCGGTCATGCCCGTCGGGCAGAGCGAGGACCACTCCACGCTCGCCTTCCAGGTCGTCCTCGAGTCGGGCCCGACCGAGGAGGCGACCACCGACACGGTCCACGCCATGCTGGAGACGCTGCCCAACCTCGGGGCCGACACCGGCACCGACATCGGCATCACCGGCGCGACGGTCGCCAACATCGAGATCTCCGAGCGTCTCAGCAGCGCCCTGGTCCCGTACCTCAGTGTCGTGGTGGGCCTGTCGCTGCTGATCCTGATGGCGGTGTTCCGCTCGGTGGTCGTGCCGCTGATCGCGACCGGTGGCTTCCTGCTGTCGGTGGCCGCGGCGTTCGGCGCCCTGGTCGCGGTGTTCCAGTGGGGCTGGCTGGGCGGGCTGTTCGGCGTGCACACGCCGGGGCCGCTGATGTCGTTCGGCCCGATCCTGCTGATCGGCGTGCTCTTCGGCCTGGCGATGGACTACCAGATGTTCCTGGTGTCGGGCATGCGCGAGGCGTGGGCCCACGGCCAGGCCCCGCGCGCCGCGGTGAGGTCCGGCTTCACCCACGGCGTCAAGGTGGTCACCGCCGCGGCGGCGATCATGGTGGCGGTCTTCGGTGGGTTCGTGTTCTCCCACATGGTGATGATCCGGCCGATCGGCTTCGGCCTGGCCATCGGTGTCCTCGTCGACGCCTGGCTGGTGCGGATGACCCTCACGCCGGCGCTGATGCACCTGCTCGGCGAGAAGGCCTGGTGGCTGCCCAAGTGGCTCGACCGGATCCTGCCCGACCTCGACGTCGAGGGCGCCAAGCTGGCTTCCGTGCAGTCGCCGTCCGGCCCGGCCCGCCCGCAGGAGCGCGAGCTGGTCGACGCCTGAAGCTTCGCTGGTTGAGGTGCGAGCGCAGCGAGCCTCGAAACCCGCTTCGCCTCAGCCAGCGGCGGGGCGCACGTCCATCACGACGTCGAACTCCAACAGGTTCGCGCCGCTCGCGACGGGCTTGCCGTGCTCGCCCTTGTGGGCGGCACGGGCGTCGCCGTCACGCCACCGCTCGTACGACTCCTCGTCCTCCCACTGCGTCACGACGAAGTAGCGGTCCTCGCCGGCCGTCGGGCGCAGCAGCTGGAAGCCGAGGAAGCCCGGGGAACCGTCGACGGCGCCCGCGCGGGCGGCGAAGCGCCGCTCGAGCTCGGGGCCGGCGGCGGCAGGGACGCTGATGGCATTGATCTTCACGATGGCCATGACTGCGAGCCTACGACCCACAATGGTTCCATGACCGCCAGCCCCGGCGCCCCCTCCGCCGCCGTCACCGTCTCCGTCACCCGCCACGTCGACCCGTCGGCGAGCACCGAGATGCTCGCGTGGGTCCAGGCCGGCTCGACGCTGGCGGAGCGGTTCGACGGCTTCCTCGGCGCCGGGTGGGTCCGACCCGCGGTCGACTCCTCGGAGTGGCACATGCTCTACCGCTTCGCCGACGCCGAGTCCCTTGCCGTCTGGGAGGCCTCCCCACAGCGTGCCTGGTGGCTGGATGCGGCCCAGGGGCGCATCGCCCACGCACGCGAGGAGCGGCGTACGGGGATCGAGGGCTGGTTCGACGAGCCCGTCTCGGTGACGACGACCGACCCGGCCCCCGCGCCCCCGGCCCCGCCGCGGTGGAAGCAGATGATCGTGATCTTCCTGGTCTTCTTCCCGCTCAGCCTGCTGATGAACTGGCTCGCGTCGCGCTACGTGGCCGACTGGTTCCTCCCGCTGCGGGTGCTCGTGTCGGTGCTGATCATGAC
>JAJPEO010000267.1 GCA_021166815.1 Nocardioides sp. | reverse complement strand
AGCGGGAGAACCGCGGGGGCACTCGGCCGTCGGCTCCTAGCGTCACGGCCATGACCTCTCTCCGACCCTCCGCCGCCCGCCGCCACCGCGGCGCCGCGCTGGCCCGCACCCTGCTGGCCACCACCGCCGTCCTCGCCCTCGCCACCTCGTGCGCCTCCTCCGACGACGCCGAGAAGCGTGAGACCGGCCCCACAGTGGGCTCGTTCACCCCCGGGCTAGTGAACCTCCCCGAGGCGGGTGACGTCGTGGAGGGCGGCACGCTGACCTTCGGCTCGTACGCCGAGCCCCTGGAGCTCGACCCCGTCAAGACCATCGTGGCCGGCACCACGGGTGGCACCGAGATGGCTGCGGTCTACGACGTGCTGATGCGCTGGGACGAGGAGGAGCAGGCCGTCGTGCCCCAGCTCGCCGAGTCGCTCACCTCCGACGAGGACCACACCACCTGGACCCTCACCCTGCGCCCCGACGTGCAGTTCAGCGACGGCACCACGCTCGACGCCGAGGCCGTGCGCTGGAGCATCGACCGCTACCTCGAGCAGGGCGGTCACGACGCCGCGGTGTGGAAGCACAACGTCGAGGGCATGGAGGTGACCGGCGACCTGTCGCTCGAGTTCACCCTCTCGCGCCCCTGGCCCAGCTTCGACTCGCTGTTCACGACCGGCATCGGCATGGTCGTGGCGAAGTCCGCCGACGCCGGCAAGCAGTTCACCCCGGTCGGCGCCGGCCCGTTCGTGCTCTCCGAGCGCGCGCCCCAGGAGCGGATGACCTTCACCCCCAACGCGGACTACTTCGCGGGCAAGCCGCCGCTGGCGAAGCTGGAGTTCGTCTACATCGTCGACCCCAACGCCCTGTGGGACTCCTTCGGCCAGGACGAGGTCTCGATGGCGATCATGCGCGACCCGATCGTGGTCGAGGAGGCGCTGACGGAGAAGACCGCGGGCTACCTGCAGATGGTCGGCCTCGGCGTCACCGGCCTCATCAACTCGCGTGAGGGCCGTCCCGGCAACGACGTCCGCGTGCGCCAGGCCATCCAGCTGGCCATCGACCCCGAGCTGGTCAACGAGCGCGCCAACGAGGGCGCCGGCGTGGTGTCCTCCTCGCTGTTCCCCGAGACCTCGCGCTTCCACCAGGAGGACGTGAGCGGGCTGCCCCACGACCCCGAGCAGGCCCGTGAGCTCGTCGAGGCCGCCAAGGCCGACGGCTACGACGGCAAGCTGACCTACCTCCAGGGCAGCTCCCCGCAGCAGCGGGCCATCGGCCAGGCCGTCGAGGCCCAGCTCGACGCCGTCGGCTTCGACTCCAAGGTGGAGTACCTCCCCTCGATCACCGACCTGATCTCCCGCGTGGTCGTCGACGGTGACTACGACCTGTCGACCTGGGGCCTGAGCTGGCGCGACTCCGCGCCGTACGCGCGGATGTTCGGCATCAACCACTCGTCCGGCGGCATCGGCTACGGGACGGCGTCGTCGCCGGAGATGGACCAGCTGATCGAGGACTTCCAGGCCGCCGCCACCGAGGAGGAGCAGCTCGCTGCGGCCGCCGCCCTGCAGGAGGGCTGGAACGAGCTGGCGCCGGCGATGGTCCTGGGCCCCACGGCCGAGTTCAACCTCTGGCAGGACGACGTCCACGGCGTCACCACCAACAGCAACACGATGGTCCTGCTCGACGAGGCCTGGGTCTCGTGAGCGCGCTCCTCCCGATGAGTGGAATCTGCGCTGTGGCCCGCGTCACGGCCGACCTAGGGTCGGCCGATCGAGTCGGGAGGAGTCCCCGTGCGTAAGGTGCTTGTGCGGCTGGCAGAGCTGGTCGCGGTGCTGCTGATCGTCAGCTTCGGCGTGTTCCTGATGGTCGCGCTGATCCCGGGCGACCCAGCGGTCGCCATCCTGGGCGAGGGGCGGCCCCCGGCGCAGTACGAGGCGCTGCGCCAGGAGCTGGGGCTCAACGACCCCGTCCTGATGAGGTACTTCGACTGGCTCGGGGGCGCCGTCACCGGCGACCTGGGCCACTCGATCATGCCGCCCCAGACCCCGGTCCTCGACCGGCTGCTCGCCGCCCTGCCGGTCAGCCTGCAGCTGGCCGTCATGGGCATGGTCATCGCGCTGGTCATCGCGATCCCGCTGGCGCTGTGGTCCGCCGCGCGCCAGGGCGGGTTCGTCGACCGGCTCATCGGTGCCTCGATGTTCGGCCTGCTGTCGGTGCCGTCGTTCCTGGCGGGCCTGCTGCTGATCATGGTGGTCGTCAACGACCAGGGCTGGTTCCCGCGCTCGCAGTGGGTGCGCATCAGCGACTCCCTGGCGGGCAACCTGCACCACGCGATCCTGCCGGCCATCGTCATCGCGCTCAGCGAGATCGCCCTCTTCACCCGGATCCTGCGCAACGACCTCGTCGTGACGCTGCAGGAGGACTTCGTCCTCGCCGCCCGCGCCAAGGGCCAGCCGCCGTGGCGCATCATGGTCGGCGACGCCCTGCGGCCGTCGTCCTTCTCGCTCGTCACGCTGTTCGGGATCAGCACCGGGCGCCTGATCGGCAGCACCGTGATCGTGGAGTACCTCTTCGCGCTGCCGGGGATGGGCTCGCTCGTCGTCTCGGGCGCCCAGACGGGCAACTTCCCGATCGTGCAGGGCGCCGTGCTCGTCACCGCCGTCATGTACGTGTTCGTCAACACCTTCGTCGACTTGTCGTACGGATTCCTCGACCCCAGGACCCGCCGTGTTCATGCCTAGTCCCCACCACCTGCGCGGCACCACCCTGACCCGCGGTCGTATGGCCGCCGTC
>JAJPEO010000261.1 GCA_021166815.1 Nocardioides sp. | reverse complement strand
GGCGGGGCCGTGGGAGTCGCCGAAGCACAGCCGCGTGTGGGGCTGGTCCGTCTCGTCCTCGCGGCCCAACGGCTCCCCGTCGGCGCCGACCAGCTCGATCCCCCTGGCCACCTCGAACGGCGGGTCGACCCTGGTGCCGTTGAGCTCGCCCGGGGTGGACGAACCGCCACCGCAGGCCGCCAGCCCGAGGACCAGGAGCCCCAGGAGTGACGTACGCAGGGTCCTACGCACGCCGCACCCCCGCAGCGAGGTCCTCGGTGAGGGCTCGCAGCGCTGCCAGTCCGGCTGCCTCGTCGTCGGGGTGGTCCAGGAGGGTGCGGACGAAGGCCGAGCCCACGATCACGCCGTCGGCGTAGCCGGCGAGCTCGGCGGCCTGCGCACGGGTGCTGACGCCCAGGCCGACGCCGATCGGCAGGTCGGTGGTGGCGCGGGTGCGCGCCACGAGCGGACCGGCGAGGTCGGACGTGCTCTCCCGGGCTCCGGTGACACCCATGACCGCCGTCGCGTAGACGAAGCCGCGGCACGCAGCCGTGGTCATGGCGATCCGCTCGTCGGTCGAGCTGGGGGCCACGAGGAAGACCTTGTCGAGGTCGTGGGCATCCGCCGCCGCGATCCACTCCTGGCCGTGGTCGGGCGTGATGTCGGGGGTGATCATCCCCGCTCCCCCGGCCGCCGCGAAGTCACTGGCCCAGCGCTCGACGCCGTAGCGCTCGATCGGGTTCCAGTACGTCATCACCAGCGTCGGCACACCCGTGGCCGCCACCGCCTCCACGACCCGCAGCACGTCGGCGGTCCGCGTCCCGCCGTCCAGTGCCTGCTGCGCCGCCGTCTGGATGGTGGGCCCGTCCATGACCGGGTCGCTGTAGGGCAGGCCGATCTCGATGACGTCGCAGCCGGCCTCCACCATCGTCCGCATGGCCGCGATGGAGCCGTCGACCGTCGGGAAGCCCGCCGGCAGGTAGCCGACCAGAGCGGCCCGGCCCTCGGCGCGCGCCTTGGCGAACGCCGTGCTCGAGGACGTCATCGCGCCTGCTCCTCACCCGCGTCGGCCTGGCCGAGCCCGAACCACTCGATGGCTGTGCCCATGTCCTTGTCGCCGCGGCCGGACAGGTTGACGATGATCGTCGCGTCCGGCCCCTTCTCCGCACCGAGGCGCTCGGCCAGGCGCAGCGCGCCGGCGACCGCGTGGGCCGACTCGATGGCCGGGATGATGCCCTCGGTCCGGCTCAGCAGGGCCATGGCGTCCATGGCCTCGGCGTCCGTCACCGGGGTGTACGTCGCCCGTCCGGAGGCGGCCAGCCACGAGTGCTGAGGTCCCACGCCGGGGTAGTCCAGGCCAGCCGAGATCGAGTGCGACTCGATGGTCTGGCCGTCCTCGTCCTGCAGGACGTACGTGCGTGCGCCGTGGAGCACGCCGGGCTCGCCGGCGTGGATGGTCGCGGCGTGGCGTCCGGTCTCCACCCCGTCTCCTCCCGGCTCGAAGCCGTGGATCTCGACGGACTCGTCGTCCAGGAAGGCGGTGAACAGGCCGATCGCGTTGGAGCCGCCCCCGACGCAGGCAGCGATCGCGTCGGGCAGGACGCCGTACTGCTCCAGGCACTGGGCCCGGGCCTCGTCGCCGATGCCGCGGCAGAAGTCGCGCACCATGCTGGGGAACGGGTGGGGGCCGGCGGCCGTGCCGAACAGGTACGCGGTGTGGTCGACGCTGGCCACCCAGTCGCGCAGCGCCTCGTTGATCGCGTCCTTGAGCGTGGCGCTGCCGGACTCGACAGGGACGACCTTGGCGCCGAGCAGCTGCATGCGGGCGACGTTGAGCGCCTGTCGCCGCGTGTCGACCGCGCCCATGTAGACGGTGCAGTCGAGGTCGAACCACGCCGCGGCGGTCGCGCTGGCCACGCCGTGCTGCCCCGCGCCGGTCTCGGCGATCACGCGCGACTTGCCCATGCGCTTGGTCAGCAGCGCCTGGCCCATGACGTTGCGGATCTTGTGGGCGCCGGTGTGGTTGAGGTCCTCGCGCTTGAGCAGGATCCGGGCGCCGACCTGCTGGGAGAGGCGTTCGGCGTGGTAGAGGCGGCTGGGCGTGCCGGCGTAGTCGCGCAGCACCCGCTCGAACTCGCTCACGAACGACTCGTCGGCCATCGCGTCCTGCCAGGCCTCGGTCAGCTCGTCGAGGGCGGCGACCAGCGCCTCGGGCATGAACCTGCCGCCCCAGGTGTCGCCGAAGTAGCCTCGTGAATCGGCCTCGAAGGTCACGGTGTCACTCCCGTCATCGCTCGTACGGCACTCTCGGGGTCGCCGTCCCTCACCAGCGCCTCCCCGACCAGCACGACCCCGGCACCCTCGTGCACGAACCGCTCCACGTCCGGACGCCCGAAGATGCCGGACTCGGCCACCTTGACCCGGTCGTCGGGGATCAGCGGGGCAAGGCGCCCGAATGTGTCGGGGTCGATGTCGAGGGTCTTGAGGTTGCGGCTGTTGACCCCGATGAGCTCGGCGTCGAGGGCCACGGCGCGCTCGACCTCCGCCTCGTCGTGGGTCTCCACCAGCACCGTGAGCCCCAGCTCCTGGGCCTCGTCGTGCAGGCGGCGCAGCGTGTCGTCGTCGAGGGCGGCCACGATCAGCAGGGCCAGGTCCGCACCCGCGGCGCGCGCCTCGACCAGCTGGTAGGTCTCGACGATGAAGTCCTTGCGCAGGATGGGGAGGTCGACCGCGGCACGGACGGCACGCAGGTCGTCGAGGCTGCCACCGAAGCGGCGCTCCTCAGTGAGCACCGAGATGGCCGCTGCTCCCCCGCGCTCGTACGCCGCCGCCAGGGCTGCGGGATCGGGGATGTCGGCGAGCGCGCCCTTGCTGGGGCTGCGCCTCTTGACCTCCGCGATGACGCTGGAACCCCGCGCACGGAAGTGCGGCATGGGGTCACGGGGAGCGGGGGCCTCGGCCACGTGCGCCAGCAGGTCGGCAAGCGGCGTCCGGGCCTCGCGGCGGGCCAGGTCCTCGCGTACGCCGGCGATGATCTGATCGAGTACGGAACCTGACGCGGACATGAGTCCTACCCTCTCACCCGGCACCAGCCGGGCAGGGGGCCGGGCTCAGTGGTCGGACGGGTTGAAGCCCATCTTGGCCAGCACGAGGAACACCGGCAGGCCCAGCAGGGCGACGACGATGCCGATCCAGAGCAGGGTCTGGTTGACCGGCGAGTTGACCAGGGCGACGCTGCCCAGGACGAAGCCGACCATCGCGATCCCCACGCCGATCCATGCTGCGGGGGTGCTGCCGTGGTTCGCCATCGTGATTGTGCTCCTTCGTCGGCGGGCTTGCGTCGGGTGCAGGCTCGGGGCTGAGCGCAGTCTAGGCGGTCGGGTCGTGTCCTTCGTCAAGGGCCTTCCACATGTCGAGGTTGTTCTCAACCTCTCCTGTCGGCCTTGCTCCACCCGGCGCGTCGTAGCGCGTCCCCATCTCGGGCCAGCGGGGCACCACGAGCACCGCCGCGGCCGAGGTGGCGATCATGGCCACCGCGGCGACGCCCGCCACGACCACCCAGCCGGTCAGGTCGGTGGAGGCCACGTCCTCGGCGCCGTGGGCGCCCAGCAGCGCACCGCTGAGGCCGTCGAGCATGTTCCGCGGCTCCAGCGCCACGACCAGGGCGTAGCCGATGCTCGCGACCGTAGCCAGCACGGTGACGAGTCGCCGGAACCACTCCCGCGTCACCAGGACCACCGCCCAGCAGGCGAGCACGACCAGGGCCAGCGACATCGCGAACGGGGAGCGGGTCACGTCGGTGCCCATCTCCGCCAGCGACTCCCCCGTCACCGCCCCGGACCGTCCCGAGACCCACGGCTTGCTCGCGGCCCAGGCCCCGAGGCCGGCACTGCCGAGACCCAGGGCGAGCACCGGGGCGAACGAGCGACTGCGCGGCTTCCGGAGTGCCGGCTCAGCCGTCGACACGGTGCACCAGGTCGGCGTCGAAGCACGTGCGCTCGCCCGTGTGACAGGCCGCGCCCTCCTGGTCGACCTTGATCAGCAGGGTGTCGCCGTCGCAGTCGAGGCGTATCTCCCGCACCCACTGCCGGTGCCCGGACGTCTCGCCCTTGACCCAGTACTCACGCCGCGAGCGACTCCAGTAGGTCGCCCTTCCCGTCGCCAACGTCCTGGCCAGGGCCTCGTCGTCGAGCCAGGCCAGCATCAGCACCTCTCCGGTGTCGTGCTGCTGCACGACCGCAGGCACGAGTCCCTCGGCGGTGCGCTTGAGGCGGGCTGCGACTGCTGGATCGAGATCGGTCACGGGTCCATGTTCTCAGGCTCGTGGGCAGCCCACTGCTCTGCACACCACGACGTGACCGGTCCCGGGTTCGGCAGGTCGCGGTCTCCCCACCGGTGGATCGCCTGCACGTCCCTCGTGGTGGAGACCAGGAACGCCTCGCTCATCTGCTCGACCACGTCGGCCAAGGGCTCGTCGACCTCGATCGCACCGCACCACTCCAGCACCAGTGCCCGGGTCACGCCGGCGAGGCATCCGGTGGCCAGGCTGGGGGTGCGCAGCTCGCCGTCGACGACGTAGAAGACGTTGGTCCCGGTGCCCTCGCAGAGGTTGCCGGCGGTGTTGGCGAAGATCGCCTCGGTGGCCCCGTGCGCCTGGGCGTGGGCCAGCGCGATGACGTTGTCGGCGTACGACGTCGTCTTCAGGCCCGCGGTGGCTGCGTGCTCGTTGCGCGTCCACGGCACCGTCACCACCGCCGTCGACGCAGCGGCGCGCGCCAGTGCGCCGTACGCCACCACGAGCGTGGCCGGCCCGTCACCGCGCCCCGAGCCCATGGGCGCTGCGCCGGCCGTGAGGGTGATCCGCAACCGCCCCAGGGGGTCGGACACTCCCTCCAGGACCTCGCCCACGCCGCGGCGCACGAGGTCCAGGTCCGGCTCGTCCAGCCCGAGGCCCGCAGCCGAGGCAGCCAGGCGCTCGAGGTGCCGGGTGAGGGCGAACGGCTCGCCGTCCAGGGTCTTGATCGACTCGAACACCCCGTCGCCGACCGTGAACCCGTGGTCGGTGACACCGATGACGGCCTGCCCGGGATCGTCGAGAAGGGATCCGTTGAACCACACGCGCATGGCTCGACCCTAGTCACGCGACACACCGGGAGGACCCGATTTTGGCAGCGTCGAAACCATGGGCTACTGTTCCACTCGCGCTTCGGCCGGGAAACCGGAAGGAGTCAGCAAGCGGACGTAGCTCAGTTGGTAGAGCGCAACCTTGCCAAGGTTGAGGTCGCGAGTTCGAGCCTCGTCGTCCGCTCGGAAGGTCTCCCCCAGGACCTCACCTTCCTTCTGGGAGGGACTCCACGGTGGGTTGGCCGAGAGGCGAGGCAACGGACTGCAAATCCGTCTACACGGGTTCAAATCCCGTACCCACCTCGCACACAATTCAACACTCGGGCGATTGGCGCAGCGGTAGCGCGCTTCCTTGACACGGAAGAGGTCACTGGTTCAAACCCAGTATCGCCCACCAGCAGGTCAGAGGCCCTTTCGAGGGCCTCTTTCCTATTTTCGTCGCGCTGCGCCACCCCATGAGCGGGGCGACGAAGCCGCGGGGTCCCCACGCACGCGAGGGCAGTGCGAAGGTGTTGTCTGTGAACACGCCCGTGCCGAGCTTCCGGTATCACCCTGACCCCGTCGCCACCGGGTCAGCGAC
>JAJPEO010000059.1 GCA_021166815.1 Nocardioides sp. | reverse complement strand
AGTGAGTCCGGGACCTGTGAGGCCACGTACACGCCCCGGAGCAGGCGCCTGACGTGACCTGACGTCACGAGCCGGGTCAGCAGCTGGCTGGGAACGCCCCAGCTCGTTGCGTCACGCCCGGTGAAGGGGCGGTCGAGCGGCAGTGGGGCCTCGCAGGACAGGGTCGCGGCGTCGGCCCACGAGTGCACGGTGCGCATGGGGCAACCGTGCCGCCTCCCGCACCTGCGGCGCTCGCGTCATCCACAGGCACGCGGAGAAGTGCCCGGTCACCGCAAGAACGATGCGGAGAAGTGCCCGGTCAGAAGATGATGTCGCCGGACTTGCGGCGGCTGCGCAGCAGCTCGATCGCCTCGTCGAGGATGTCGGCGGCCTCGGCGTCGGAGCGGCGCTCCTTCACGTAGGCGAGGTGCGTCTTGTAGGGCTCGATCTTGGGAGCCGGAGGCGGGTTCTCGCTGTCCCGACTCGCGGGCAGCCCGCACTTGGGGCAGTCCCAGGCGTCCGGGGCCTGGGCCTCGATCGAGAACGTCACCACCGAGCGGTGCTCGTGGGCGCAGAAGTAGGTCACCGCCTGGCGGGGTGCGGCCTCTCCACGCTCCGCCTCGCCCATCGGGCCCGCGCCGACCCGGCTGCCCCGGATCGCGTTTCCTCCACCAGCCACGAACGTGTCCTTTCTCGACCTGGACTCAGTTGCCCTGGTACGCCATGAGCAGGCCCAGGGCAATGACGCAGGCGAACCAGATGATGCCGATCCCGACCGTGAAGCGGTCGAGGTTGCGTTCCGCGACGGAGGAGCCTCCCAGGCTGCTGGAGACACCGCCACCGAACATGTCCGAGAGACCGCCGCCACGCCCCTTGTGGAGGAGCACGAGCATGATCATGATCAGGCTCGAGATGACGAGCAGGACGGTGAAGAGCGCAATCACGTGCCGCAGCCTACGTCACACCGTGAAGTGCCGTGCGACCGGCTCACAGCACCGGCATGTCGTAGAAGCGGCAGATCCCACCGAACTCGTCGACCTGGAGGCTCGCGCCGCCGACGAGGCAGCCGTCGACGTCGGTCTTCTCCATGATGCCGGCGACGTTCGCCGCCTTGACCGAGCCGCCGTAGAGGATGCGCACGCCGTCGGCCGCTCCGTCGCCGTGCACCTCGCGGATGCGCGCACGGATCGCCGCGCAGACCTCCTGCGCGTCGTCGGGGGTGGCGACCTCGCCGGTACCGATGGCCCAGACGGGCTCGTACGCCACCACGAGGCCCGCGACCTGCTCGGCGGTGAAGCCGGCGAGAGAGCCGTCGACCTGGGACAGCGTGAACGGGACGTGCTCCCCGGCCTGGCGGACGTCCAGGCCCTCGCCGACGCACACGATGGGCGTCATGCCCGCGGTGAGGGCGCGGTGCGCCTTGGCGTTGACCAGCTCGTCGCTCTCGGAGTGGTACATCCGGCGCTCGGAGTGACCCACGACGACGTACGAGCAGCCGAGCTTGGCCAGCATGCCGGCGGAGATCTCACCGGTGTAGGCGCCGCTCTCGTGCACCGAGACGTCCTGGGCGCCGTAGCCGATCGAGAGCCGATCGCCGTCGACCAAGGTCTGGACCGAGCGGATGTCGGTGAACGGCGGGACGACCACGACCTCCACCTTGGAGTAGTCGTGACGCTTGTCGGAGAGCGTCCACGCGAGCTTCTGGACCAGCACCACCGCTTCCTGGTGGTTGAGGTTCATCTTCCAGTTGCCCGCCATCAGCGGAGTACGAGCCATCGGTGTCATTCCCTCTCGAGTACGGCGATGCCCGGGAGCTCCTTGCCCTCCAGGAACTCCAGCGACGCGCCACCGCCGGTGGAGATGTGGCCGAAGGCGGCCTCGTCGAAGCCGAGCTGGCGCACCGCCGCGGCGGAGTCGCCGCCGCCGACCACGGACAGGCCGTCGACCTCGGTCAGCGCCTGGGCGACGGCTCGGGTGCCGCCGGCGAAGGCGTCGACCTCGAACACGCCCATGGGGCCGTTCCAGAACACGGTCCGCGCGTCGGCGAGAGCGTCGGCGAAGGCACGGGCCGAGTCGGGGCCGATGTCGAGGCCCAGGGCGTCGGCGGGGATCTGCGAGGCAGCCACGACGACGGGCTCGGGGACCCGGTCACCCGACGGGAAGGCGGTGTCCACGACCACGTCGGTCGGCAGGACGATGTCGACGCCGCGCTCCGTCGCCTCGGCGAGGTAGCGGCGACACGTGTCGAGCTGGTCTTCCTCGAGCAGGCTCTTGCCGACCTCGTGGCCCTGGGCCTTGAGGAAGGTGAAGACCATGCCGCCGCCGATGAGCAGCTTGTCGGCCTTCTCGAGCAGGTTGTCGATGACGCCGAGCTTGTCGGAGACCTTGGACCCGCCCAGCACCACGACGTAAGGGCGCGCGGGGTCGACCGTGAGCCGCCTCAGCACGTCGACCTCCGCGGCCACGAGACCACCCATGGCCGACGGCAGGCGCAGGGCCACGTCGTAGACGCTGGCCTGCTTGCGGTGGACCACGCCGAACCCGTCGGAGACGAACGCGTCCGCGAGCCGGGCGAGCTGGTCGGCGAACGCCGAGCGCACCGCGTCGTCCTTGCTGGTCTCACCGCTGTTGAACCGGACGTTCTCCAGCAGCGCGACATCGCCGTCACCCAGGCCTGCGACGGTCTCCGTGGCGCTGGCACCAACGGTGTCGGTCGCGAAGGCGACCGGCCGTCCGAGCAGCTCCCCCAGGCGTGAGGCCACGGGCGCGAGGCGGTACTTCGGGTCCGGGCTGCCGGCGGGGGGGCCCGCGGGGGGCCCACCCCCGACCCCCGCCCCCCCCCCCGCCGGGCAC
>JAJPEO010000250.1 GCA_021166815.1 Nocardioides sp. | reverse complement strand
GTCGCCGAGCACCTCGCCAGCTACACCCCGGTCGGCCATGACGAGCCCCAGGTGGCGCTGGCCGCCGAGGGGGCACCCCCCGACACCTCACCCGACGCCGTTGCCGACCGCCACGACGTCCGACCTCCGGAGGAACCCAGTGGAGAGTGACCAGCGCGTGAGCCTGTCCGACATCCAGACGGCTCGCGAGGTCATCGAGGACCTCGCCGTACGCACGCCGATGGAGGAGTCGCGCTGGCTCTCGGCGCTGGCCGGGGGGCCGGTGCTGCTGAAGTGCGAGAACCTCCAGCGCACCGGGTCGTTCAAGATCCGCGGCGCCTACCTGCGCCTGTCCCGGCTCAGCGCCGAGGAGCGGGCCCGCGGCGTGGTGGCCGCGTCGGCCGGCAACCACGCGCAAGGAGTGGCGCTCGCGGCGACCACGCTCGGCATCCGTTCCACCGTCTTCATGCCCGAGGGTGCCGCGATCCCCAAGGAGAACGCCACCCGCGGCTACGGCGCCGAGGTGCGCTTCCACGGCCAGCACCTCGGGGAGTCCCTGGCCGCCGCCACGGAGTTCGCCGAGAGCACCGGGGCGGTGCTGATCCACCCCTTCGACCACGTCGACATCGTCACGGGGCAGGGCACCCTCGGCCTGGAGGTCCTCGAGCAGGCTCCCGACGTCCGCACCGTGCTGGTGCCGACCGGCGGCGGCGGGCTGCTCGCCGGGGTCGCCATCGCGATCAAGGCGCTGCGTCCCGACGTCCGCGTGATCGGCGTCCAGGCCGAGCAGGCGGCGGCGTACCCCCGCTCGCTGGCAGAGGGGGCCCCGGTCGCGCTCGAGTCGGTGCACACCATGGCCGACGGCATCGCGGTCGCGCGTCCTGGGGACATCACGTTCGCGGCGGTGCGCGACCACGTGGACGAGATCATCACAGTCTCGGAGGAGTCGCTGTCGCAGGCACTGCTCGCCCTGGTCGAGCGGGCCAAGCTCGTGGTGGAGCCGGCCGGGGCGGCGGCCGTGGCGGCGCTGCTCGACGACCCGACCGCGTTCGGGACGCCCGCGGTGGCGGTGCTGTCCGGCGGCAACATCGACCCGCTGCTGCTGGGCAAGGTGATCCGGCACGGCCTGGCCAGCGCCGGTCGCTACCTCTACCTCCGCGTGTGCATCCCCGACCTGCCCGGCGGGCTCGCCGGGCTGCTCACCGAGGTCGGCGGAGCCGGGGCCAACGTGCTCGAGGTGTCCCACGAGCGCATCTCCCCGACGCTCGACCTGCACGAGGTGGAGGTCCGGCTGCAGCTGGAGATGCGCGGTGAGACCCACGCCGCCGACGTGGCCGCCCGGCTACGCGAGAAGGGCTACCGCGTCTACGAGTAGACGCAGCAGCCCTTCCCGGAGTGCTGGGGTGGTGCTCAGGCCTGGTACGGCACCGCGTCGATGATCTCGACCTTGACTTCCTTGCCGTTGGGCGCGGTGTAGGTGACCGTGTCGCCCTTGCTCTGGCCGTGGATCGCCGAGCCCATGGCGGACTGGGGGGAGTAGACGGTCAGGTCGTCGCCCTCGGAGAGGTTCTCGCGCGCGCCGAGCAGGAACTTCTCGGTCTCGTCGTCACCGTCGAAACGGATCTCGACGACCATGCCGGGCTCGACGACGCCGTCGTTGGGCGGGGTCTCGCCCACCTCGGCGCGACGCAGGAGGTCCTCGAGCTGCACGATGCGGGCCTCCTGCTTGCCCTGCTCGTCCTTGGCGGCGTGGTAGCCGCCGTTCTCCTTGAGGTCACCCTCGTCGCGGGCGGCGGCGATCCGCTCGATGATCTCCTGACGCTTGGGGCCCTTGAGGTCGGCGAGCTCAGCCTGCAGCTTGTCGTAGGCCTCCTGGGTCAGCCACACGGTGCCCTGGTCGGTCATGTCACAACTCCGCTTCATGTACATCGGGTGGATGTGCGGCAGCACATCCACCCGTGGTCGATGGTCCTGATGTCCGTCCGATCTGAGCCGACGCGGTCTCGGGGCAGGCCGCACAGGGCCACACAGGAATCCACGCCGCAGGACGGGCAGACCTCTAGGTTAGCAACTGTTCCCCACTTTGCGCAGGTCCATCCGTGATGGGGCCCACACCTGCGGGTGGGGCCGGGCGGTGGTCGGCGTCAGCGGGGGCGCTTCTGGTCGGGCGTGGTGCAGCCGAGGTTCTCGATGCTCGTGGCCTGCCGCTCGGTGCGTACGACCACCTCGTTGTCGCCGTCGACGGGGGTGAAGGCCAGCTCGCCGACGGGCATGTGGTCCTCGGCGAAGGCCCGCAGGCGGCACGTCGCCTCGACGCCGTCGGCCAGGTCGACCTGCACGGTCGCCCGCGTGGAGTGGGCGTCGACCACGTCGAACCTGATCAGCTCGGACTTCGCGTCAGGAGTGCTGTGGAACACCGTGGCCCAGGCCAGCCACACCAGGGCGGTGCCGACGACGATGACGGCGACGGCGATCACGGTCCAGCGCTGCCAGCGCGAGGGAGCGCCGTACCGCTGGGAGAGGTCGGTGGTCACGTCGGCAGCCTACGGGTGGGGTTCTAGACTCGCGCCCATGCCCCAGCACGCCGTCGACGAGTCGCGCCCGCGCACCGGCCTCCGCTTGATGCACGTCCACGCCCACCCCGACGACGAGTCCAGCAAGGGGGCCGCCTCGACGGCGAAGTACGTCAGCGAGGGCGTCGACGTCCACGTCGTGACGTGCACCGGGGGCGAGCGCGGATCGGTGCTCAACCCCAAGATGGACCGCCCCGACGTGTGGGAGAACATCTCCGAGATCCGTCGCGAGGAGATGCACCGTGCGCGCGACATCCTGGGCATCACCCAGGACTGGCTGGGCTTCATCGACTCCGGCTGGCCGGAGGGCGACCCCAAGCCGCCCCTGCCCGAGGGGTGCTTCGCCCTGGTGCCGCTGGACGAGGCCGTCGAGCGGCTCGTACGCCTCATCCGCGGCTTCCGCCCGCACGTCGTGACGACCTACGACGAGAACGGCGGCTACCCCCACCCCGACCACATCCGCTGCCACGAGGTGAGCGTCGCGGCCTACCACGCCGCCGGCGACCCCGAGCGGTTCCCCGAGGCGGGGGAGCCGTGGCAGCCGCTCAAGCTCTACTACCACCACGGCTGGAGCTGGGAGAAGACCAACGCCCTGCACGAGGCGATGCTGGCCCACGACCTGGAGTCGCCCTACACCGAGCGGCTCGCGAAGTGGGTACGCGACCCCGAGTGGGACAGGCGCATCACGACCAAGGTGCCGTGCGGGGACTTCTTCGGCGTCCGTGACCAGGCGCTGCTCGCCCACGCCACGCAGATCGACCCCGACGGCTTCTGGTTCGCGATCCCGCGCGAGATCCAGCAGAAGACCTGGCCGACCGAGGACTACGAGCTGGTCCACTCCCACGTCGACGCGCCCACGCCCGAGGACGACCTGTTCGCCGGGATCTCGCTGGCTGGCGACCCGGGGTCGGAGGCTCGCGGCTAGGCGACGCCTGCGACACTGGTGGGCATGCTCGACCTGCTGCTCATCGTGCTCGAAGACCCGACCCCCAAGCCGACCGAGGTGAAGGCCGGCCCGCTCGGGTTCGCGCTGTGGATCTTCATGATCCTGGCCGTGGTCGTGCTCGGCTTCAGCCTCGTGCGCCACCTGCGCAAGGCCGAGGCCAACAAGGACGCCGGCCTGTTCGGCGACGCCCCGCGTGTCGACGACGAGGACGACTCCGCGGACGCGACCGACCCGAAGGGCCCGACCTCCGCCTGAGCGGGGTCAGTGGGTCGCCGGCAGGCGTACCCGCAGGAAGCGCGGGCGGTAGCGCAGCGGGTCCGCGGTGACCTCGTCCGGGTTCGCGCGGTTGTTGCTGTACGACACCACCACCGTGCCGACCCGCGGCAACAGGTCGGGGTGGGCGAGAGGCATGTAGCGCAGCAGCCCGCGCTGGAGGTCTGAGGGGAGCTCCGCGACCGGGTCGTGGGCGGTGAACGGCCCGGACGGCGAGGGCGCCGTCCACACGACCACGTGGCTGCCGAGGAACTCGTCGCGCTTGGACAACGCGTACCACGTGTCGCCGGACTGCCACACCGACAGCGTCTGCGAGGTGCCGCCCACAGCGGGGATCAGCTCGACCGCGTCGTCGGGGTCGGGGGACCACGCGTCGCCGTCCCAGTAGGCCCAGCGGCCCTGGTCGGTGACCTCGTGCAGCCGGACGCGCGCCACCCGCAGGGAGTGGCCGAACACCATCGGCTCGCCGGTCGTGGCGGTGCCGTAGACATAGAGCCAGCCGCCGTCGACGTGGGACGCCGCCCCCCACATCGGCTGCGTGACGTCGGCGTGGTCGGGCCCGAGGTCGTGGACCTGCATCAGCTGCGGGGTCCCGCCTCGGGGGACCACGAAGACGGCCACGGACGGACCCAGCACCTCGAAGTCCCAGACCCCGTCGCCGACCGTGCGCACCCGCTGGACGCCGACCGCGACCAGGTCGTAGCCGTCCTGCTCGGAGCGCCCCACCGACATCGGCCAGTAGCCGACCCCGTCGGCGCGGTCGGGGATGACCGCGCGTCCCGAGGGCGGACGCACCACGACGATGCACTCCGACCCGAAGACCAGCATCGAGTTGCGGATGTACCGGGGCTGCGGCCCGGGGTCGCGCACCGTGTCGCCGAAGAGCCACAGGCGGCGTCCGTCCTGGAGGAGGACGTCGGCGCCGACGTCGCCTCCGCCGAAGTA
>JAJPEO010000032.1 GCA_021166815.1 Nocardioides sp. | reverse complement strand
GCCGACCTTGCAGTTGTCGCGGTAGATGGCCGTCGCCTTGAGGCCGAGCTTCCAGGACTGCATGTAGACGTCCTCGATCTCCTCGACCGTGGCCGTCTCCGGCAGGTTGACCGTCTTGGAGATCGCGCCCGACAGGAACGGCTGCGCGGCGGCCATCATCCGCACGTGGCCCATCGGCTTGAGCGCGCGGGCGCCCATCGCGGTGTCGAAGACCTCGTAGTGCTCGGTCTTGAGGCCGGGCGCGTCGATGACGTGGCCGTGCTCGGCGATGTAGGCGACGATCGCCTCGATCTGCTCGGGCTGGTAGCCCAGCTTCTTCAGCGCCCGCGGGATCGTCTGGTTGACGATCTGCATCGAGCCGCCGCCGACGAGCTTCTTGAACTTCACCAGCGAGAAGTCCGGCTCGATGCCGGTGGTGTCGCAGTCCATCATGAAGCCGATGGTGCCGGTCGGCGCGAGCACCGAGGCCTGCGCGTTGCGGAAGCCGTTCTTCTCGCCCAGCGCGATGACGTCGGCCCAGGCCTTCGTCGCGAGCTTGTGGACGCGGCCGTCCTCGGTGTGCAGGACGCGTACGACGTCGTTGGCGGCCTGGTGCTTGCGCATGACGCGCTTGTGGGCCTCGGCGTTGCGGGCGTAACCGGCGTACGGACCGACGATCGAGGCCAGCTCGGCGGAGCGCTTGTAGGAGACACCGGTCATCAGCGAGGTGATGGCCGCCGCCATCGAGCGGCCGCCGTCGGAGTCGTAGCCCAGGCCCATCGCCATGAGCAGCGCGCCGAGGTTGGCGTAGCCGATGCCGAGCTGGCGGTAGTCGACGGTGGTCTTGCCGATCGACTCGGTCGGGAAGTCGGCGAAGCAGATGGAGATGTCCATCGCCGTGATGATGAACTCCACCGCCTTCGCGAACAGCGCGGCGTCGAAGGTGTCGTCCTCCTTGAGGAACTTCAGGAGGTTGAGCGAGGCCAGGTTGCACGAGGAGTTGTCGAGCGACATGTACTCCGAGCACGGGTTGGACGCGGTGATGCGGCCGGTCTCGGGGTTGGTGTGCCAGTCGTTGATGGTGTCGTCGTACTGCAGGCCCGGGTCGGCGCACTCCCAGGCGGCCTGGGAGATCTTGCGGAACAGGTCGCGGGCGTCGACGGTCTCGATGACCTCGCCGGTGCCGCGGGCGCGCAGGCCGAACTCGGTGCCCTCCTCGACCGCGCGCATGAACTCGTCGGTGACGCGTACGGAGTTGTTGGCGTTCTGGTACTGCACGGAGGTGATGTCGGCGCCACCGAGGTCCATGTCGAAGCCGGCGTCACGCAGCGCGCGGATCTTGTCCTCCTCGCGCGCCTTCGTCATCACGAACTCCTCGATGTCGGGGTGGTCGACGTCGAGGACGACCATCTTGGCCGCACGACGCGTCGCGCCGCCCGACTTGATGGTGCCCGCGGACGCGTCCGCGCCACGCATGAAGGAGACCGGGCCCGACGCGGTGCCACCGGAGGAGAGCAGCTCCTTGGAGGAGCGGATGCGGGAGAGGTTGAGGCCGGCACCGGAGCCGCCCTTGAAGATGAAGCCCTCCTCCTTGTACCAGTTGAGGATCGAGTCCATCGAGTCGTCGACCGAGAGGATGAAGCAGGCGCTGACCTGCTGCGGCGAGGGCGTGCCGACGTTGAACCACACGGGGCTGTTGAAGGAGAAGTACTGGTTGACCAGCAGCCAGGTCAGCTCGTGCTCGAAGACCTCGGCGTCGGCGTCGGTCGCGAAGTAGCCGTGCTCGAGGCCGGCCTTGGTGTAGGTCTTCACCACGCGGTCGACCAGCTGCTTGAGGCTCCACTCGCGGGCGTCGGTGCCGACCGCGCCGCGGAAGTACTTCGTGGTGACGATGGTCGAGGCGTTGACCGACCAGAAGTCGGGGAACTCCACACCGCGCTGCTCGAAGACGGACTCGCCGGTCTTCCAGTTGGTCTGGACGACGTCGCGACGCTCCCAGGTGATCTCGTCGTAGGGGTGCGTGCCGGGCGTGCTGAACACACGCTCCAGCTTCAAGCCCTTGGCCTTGGCGCCCCTCTTGGCCCGGGGGCTCACCGTCTCGGTCATGGGTTCTCCTTCGAATCCCTCGTGGTGGTTGTCGCAGTACGACGAAATGTGGTGGGTGACCCGACAGGCAGCTTCCCCACTACCTGCCGGGCCGTCTGTGGTCAGCCCGCTGGGGCTGAGGCGGCGCCGGGCGCCGCATCGGTGGCACGCTCGAGGCGCAGCATGGCGATCTCGTCCTCGAAGTCGTCGACGGAGTCGAAGGCCCGGTAGACGCTCGCGAAACGGAGGTAGGCGACCTCGTCGAGGGCACGCAGCGGAGCCAGGATCGCCATCCCCACCTCGTGTGCCTCGAACTCGGCCCGACCACTCAGGCGCAGGGCGTCCTCGACGTCCTGGCCCAGGCAGGCGAGCTGCTCGTCGGTGACGGGCCGGCCCTTGCACGCCTTGCGTACGCCGGCGATCGCCTTGTCGCGGTTGAACGGCTCCGTTGCGCCCGAGCGCTTGAGGACCGTCAGCTGCATCTTCTCGACCGTCGTGAACCGGCGGTCGCACTCGGCGCACACCCGGCGCCGGCGGATCGAGCCGCCGTCGTCGGCCACGCGCGAGTCGAGCACCTTGGTGTCCTGGTGCTTGCAGTACGGACAGTGCATGGTGCTCTCCTCTCGTGGCTTGCGTCGCGCACGCTCAGGAGACCCTCGGTGGGGTCTGTGGCGGGCGGGGCGTCTGTGGATGTGCCTGTGGACAACCAGCGGATGGCTGTGCGATCACAAGTAGTTCTTGTGAACTAGATGTGGATAACTACAGCCGTGTAACTACTAGATGTAGTGGTAACCGTACGTCCCGGCCACAAGGCTTGGCAAGTGACCGCGCCCGGGGAAATTGCCCGGGATGGGGTGCAGGTCACATAACCGCAGGTCAGCCCGCAGCGGGTCCCCGAAATTTGCCTTCCGACACGCCGACCCGACGCGTCGAGAGGCTGAGGGGACCCGCCAATTCGACCGCGCAGGTTGGCGTGATCGGCCACAATGGCCCCGTGGCAACGGGGAAGAGAGCGGGTACGCGACGAGGTGCCCGACCCCGACCCAAGGCCAACCCGCTCGCCCTGGGCATCGCCGCAGGGATCACCGCCTGCGTGGTCGCCTGGGGCTACCTCGTCTACGCCGCGATCGACTTCGGCACCGCAGCCCGCGGCGGCTCGGGCTCGGCCTCCTGGGGCCTGATGGCCCTCGCCTCTCTCGGCGCGATGGCGTGCCTGTTCGTCGGGCTGATGCTCGTCGCCTGGATGCTGCGCGCCCTCGGGATCACCAGTGCGCCCGGGGCCGACGACGCCGGCTCGGAGCTACCCGTCCCCCCGCGACCCGCCGGCGGCAAGCGCGCGGCACGTTGACGGTCGGCCTCAGCGCACGACCAGTTCTGGGCGCGCCTCCACGACCCGCAGGTCCCCCGGCGTCCCCACCACGGTCAGCGTCTGGTCGATGTCGCGCCACGCTCCCCCGTTGAGCCGCCAACGGCCGCGGTACGTCGTGTCCACGCTCGGCGACACGGTGCCCGCGCGCACGAAGGAGTGCGTGATGTCGCCCGTCGGGTACGCCGCCCCAGCGCTGGCCGACTCCTCGGACTCCCCGTCGCCGAAGTGCCAGACGTACGAGACCGGCGACGCCTCGACCTCCACCTGCTGCCCCAGCAACCTCACCGACTGCACGGTCGGCTCCGAGTTCGCGGTGTAGAAGAAGGTCTCGAAGTTCACCAACGTACGACCGCTCGGCGGATCCACCGAGACCGCCGACGACGGCCACGTCAGCCGGCGGAACGCCTCCTGCACGAGTGTGGCAAGGTCGGGCCCCGCGCCCAGGTCGTCGGCCTCGGCAGCAGTGAGGCACGCATGGCCCACGAACTCCCCGTCGCGACGCACCGAGTACAAGGTCCCCGGCTCCCCC
>JAJPEO010000135.1 GCA_021166815.1 Nocardioides sp. | reverse complement strand
AATGGACGACCGCGGTGGGGTCGGCGCAGTTCGCCGTGCTCCCCGGGTTTGCCGAGGGGGAGTGGCTGGGCCAGCGCCTGCTGGCGTGACCGGGCCGGCTACTTCGGCATCCCCGTCGGCGTGCACAGCTGGTCGGGGATGCCGTCGGTGTCGTCCTCGGCGATGTGCTTGAACAGGCGCGGCGCGCGCTCGCTGTCCCACGTCACCGCGAGGTCGCTGATCGGCACTCCGCAGGTCAGCCCGTCGGTGCCGTTGACGCGGGTCATCGCGAAGGCGAACTTCGCCAGCGCGATCGGGCCGGTGTCCTCGCCGACCACGAACGACTTCGCGGCGGCGGTGCTGAGGCCGTAGTAGCGCACCGGGTTGAGGAACGTCCACGGCGACAGGGCCTTGTCGCCCACGGCCGAGACGACCTCGCGCTGGTTCTTGGCGCGGTCGATGTCGCCGAGGTTGGAGAGCTTGCGGGAGCGGGCGTACCCGAGGGCGGTCTTGCCGTCGACCTCCTGGCAGCCCGCCTTGATCTTGAGCTTGGCCTGCGGGTCGTTCATCGCCTGCTTGGGGCAGATCTCCACCCCGCCCACGGCGTCGACCATGCCGACGAACCCGCCGAAGCCGATCTGGACGTAGTCGTCGATGCGGATGCCGGTGTTCTGCTCGATCGTGCGCACCAGCAGGGGAGCCCCGCCGTAGGCGAACGCGGCGTTGATCTTGGTGCGCCCGTGGCCGGGCACCTCGACGAGGGAGTCACGCGGGATGGACATGAGCAGGTTGGGGCCCGAGCCGGTGTGCAGCAGCATGATCGTGTCGGTGCGCTGGCCGACCGGGCCGCCCGTGCCGAGCTCCTTGCGCTCCTCGGGCGTGAGGTCGTCGCGCGAGTCGCTGCCGACCAGGAGGTAGGTCGTGCCGGGCTGGTCGTCGGGGCGCTTGCCGTCGGGGGCGGCGTCGACCTTGGTCACCTTCGACCACGCCCAGAAGGGCACCGCGACCATGAAGACCAGCCACAGCAGGAGCAGGAGCTTGACCGGTCCGAGGCGCAGCCACCGGCGCCGGGAGCGGGGTGCGGGCCGCGGCGGGGGAGCGGTTGAAGCCGTACGGGTGGGGCCGCCGGGGGGTCGGCCGCCGGAGCCCGACTGGCGGGACTCGCGCCTCGCTGCGGGCATCACCCGCGTCTCGTCGGGCCGGTCCTGGTCCTGGGCGGGCACGACACGCGTCGCGTCGTCGGCCGGGGCCGCACCCTTGCTGCCGTAGAGCCACTCGTACTCGGGAGAGCCCTCCTCGGGCGGTCCGGACCCCTTGCGACGATCTGCCATGCCCCCGGACGCTACCGTGCGACCCATGACCGACGAGCCCACGCCACGCACGCCCGCGTACAGCCGGGTGAGCCTCGGAATCATGGCCCAGGCCAGCCTGGCCAACCTGCTCGGCAACGTGCACGGCGGCGAGGTCATGAAGCTCGCCGACTCCACGGCCGGGGCCGTGGCCCACCGGCACAGCGACGGACCCGCGGTCACCGCCGTCGTGGACGAGATGAACTTCCTCGCGCCGGTGCACGTCGGCGACATCATCAAGACCTACGGCCAGGTCAACTGGGTCGGCACGACGTCGATGGAGATCGGCGTGCGCGTGGAGGCCCAGCCCTGGGGCAACGCCTCCGACGAGCCGGTCCACGTGGCGTCGGCCTACTTCGTCTTCGTGGCGATCGACGAGCACGAGCGTCCCCGTCGCATCCCCCCGCTGGTGACCGACGGTCCCGAGGACGTGCGGCGCGAGCGGGAGGCCCGGATCCGTCGGGCGCACCGGCTGGCCCGCAAGCAGGAGATCGAGCAGGGACGCAACGACTGAGGTCGTCGGCGCGTCGCAGTCGGTGTGACGGGTGTGACTGGTGATACTGGGCGGGCTGACTTCCCCCAGCAAGAGAGGTAGACGATGCCGCCCGCCAGCGTCCCCGGGTCACACCAGCCGCGCTTCAGCACGCTGGACCGCGCCCAGCGCGTTCGTTTCCGCCGCGCCGTGATGCTGATGGTGATGACCCTGGTCCTGCCGGGCTCGGCCCAGCTGACCTTCGGCAACCGGCGGGTGGGACGCTTCGCGCTGCGCCTGTGGGGCGCTCTTCTCGCCCTGGCGATCGTGGGCCTCCTGCTCGCGTCGGTGTGGCAGGGCCTGGCGCTCTGGGCCGGCACCAACGCCACGCTGCTGCAGGTCGCGCGGCTGTCCCTCATGGGCCTCGCCGTCGGATGGGCGTACCTGTTCGTCGACGCGTGGCGCCTGGGCCAGCCCAAGTCGCTGCAGCGCCAGCACCGCCTGGCCGTCGGGGGGGTCAACGGCTTCCTGTGCTTCTGCGTGGCGGGCATGCTGCTCTTCGGCGCGCACGTGGTCGGGGCGTACCGCGGGTTCGTCCTCTCCTTCGACGACGGCGCCGCCTCCGGCGCGCACGACGGCCGGTTCAACGTGCTGCTCCTCGGTGGTGACTCCGGGGCCGGGCGCTGGGGCCTGCGACCGGACTCCATGACCGTCGCCTCCATCGACGCCGAGACCGGCAAGACGGTCCTGGTCTCCCTGCCGCGCAACATGCAGAACTTCCCGTTCGCCGAGGGCTCGGTCCTCGACGAGCGGTTCCCCGACGGCTTCGACGCCGAGGGCCAGTACCTCAACGGCCTGGCGACCTGGGCCCTGGACCACCCCGACCTCTTCAAAGGGTCGAAGCACCCCGGCGTCGACGCCACCATCATGGGCGTCGAGGGCATCACCGGCCTGAAGATCAACTACTGGGCGATGGTCAACCTGCAGGGGTTCAAGGACCTCGTCGACGCCTTCGGGGGAGTCGAGCTCACCGTGCGCCAGCCGATCCCGGTCGGGCTGCCGCACGAGAAGGGCTTCCACTACATCAAGCCGGGCCAGCGCACCCTCAACGGCCACGACACGCTGTGGTTCGCCCGCGCCCGCGAGGGGTCCGACGACTACTCGCGCATGGCCCGCCAGAAGTGCGTCATGAACGCCATGCTGCAGCAGGTCAGCCCGCAGGACGCCGTACGCAACGTGCAGAAGATCGCCCGGGCCAGCTCGGCGATGCTGTCCACCGACCTGCCCCGCGGCGAGCTGGACCGCTTCGCCTCGCTCGCGCTGAAGGCGAAGTCGCAGAGGATCGCGACCCTGTCGCTCGTGCCGCCCATGATCAACACCGCCGACCCCGACATCGACCTCGTGCACCGCAAGGTCGCCGAGGCGATCGCCCGGGCCGAGGGCAAGGGGCCCAAGGCCAAGCCGCGTCCGGCGCCGGCGACCTCGACCGACGCCCCCACGCCGGGCTCGACCCCGGCGCCCGCACCGTCGGTCACCGGCGGGTCGATCGGCTCGCTGTCGGAGGGCTACGCCGCCAACCAGTCCGAGGACCTCGGGGCGGTCTGCTGAAGTGACGGCGCCCGCGGCACGCGTGCCGGAGCCGTCTAGGGTGGCGCCGTGACCCCATCGGACCAGCCCCGCGTCGTCGCGGTCGTGGTCACCCACAACCGACTGCCGCTGCTCCAGCGCCTGGTCACGCGGCTCGGCGAGATCGCGGGCCTGGCCGAGGTGCTCGTCGTCGACAACGCGTCCACCGACGGCACCGGCGCGTGGCTGGCCGCCCGCCCGGCGACGGGCGCGACGCCGCTGGCGGCCCGCACGCTCGAGACCAACAGCGGCGGCGCCGGCGGGTTCCACGACGGCCTGGCCTGGGCGGTCGAGCGTGGCGCCGACCTGGTGTGGCTGATGGACGACGACGGACTGCCCGACACCGACTGCCTCGACCTGCTCCTGCAGCACCACGACCTCGACTTCTGGGGCCCGCTCGTCGTCGACGAGGACGATGCCGACCGGCTCGTCTTCCCGATCCGCCTGCCCGGGCGCACCCGGGTGGTCCACCGCCTGGCCGACGTCCGGGCGGCGGCACGGGCCGGGCGCATCGACGACATCGTGATCCCCTTCAACGGCGTGCTCGTCACCCGCGACCTCGTCGAGCGCATCGGCCTGCCCCGCTCGGAGTTCTTCATCTGGGGCGACGACCACGAGTACCGACTGCGGGCGGAGGAGGCCGGGGCGCGGATCGCCACGATCGTGGACGCCACCGTGCGCCACCCGAGCGTCGGGGACCTCGGCACGCCCATGGCCTTCGGCCGCACCACCTACAACCACAGCCCCAGCGACCTCAAGCACTACTGCATGGCGCGCAACAACCTGGTCAACCTGCGCGACTACCGCAGCCCCGTGCACGCGCTGGCCTTCGTGCTCAAGACCGTGTGGTTCTACACCTTCACCCAGCCCAGCCTGGCGCGCCTGCGCCTGAGCGCGCGCGCGATGCGCGCGGGGCTGCGCGGCGACTTCGAGGGCCACCGGAGGTTCCTGGCATGACCGAGACCGTGGCGGTGGTCGTGGTGACCTACAACCGCGCCGACCTGCTGGGCCGCACCCTCGACGGCCTGGCTGCCCAGACCCGGGCCCCCGACGCCGTGATCGTGGTCGACAACGCCAGCACCGACCACACCGCCGAGGTGCTGGCCGCGCCCCGCGACCTCCCGCTGCAGGTGGTCACCAGCCCCGCCAACATCGGCGGAGCCGGAGGGTTCCACCGCGGCATGGTGACGGCGTACGACGCCGGCTTCGACCGGATCTGGCTGATGGACGACGACGTGGTCCCGGCGCCGGGCTGCCTCGAGGCGCTGATAGCGGTCGACGAGGACTGCCTGACCAGCGTGCGCGAGGACCTCGCCGGGGTGCTCATGGAGAAGGCGGCCATCGACTTCGACCTGCACAACCCGCTCGCGATCCGCCCCAAGCGGGCCGCGGTCGACAGCGTCTTCGCCGACCGGGCCTCCATGCCGCCGCTCGTGGAGGTGCAGAACGTCGCCTTCGAGGGGTTCATGGTGCGCCGCGAGGTCGTGGCCGAGATCGGCTTCCCCGACCCGGAGTTCTTCATCTTCTACGACGACGCCGAGTACGCCGTGCGCGCCCGCCGGGCCGGGCGGCGCATCTGGGCGGTGCGCGACGCGGTGCTCGTGCGCCAGCTCGACTTCAACCAGCAGCACGACCTGTCGGGCTGGAAGGGCTTCTACATGTACCGCAACCTCTTCGTGGTGCACCTGCGCCACGGGGAGAACGTGCTCGTCCGGCTCAAGCCCTTGGTCATCACCGTGGCGGTGGTGCTCCTCAGCCCCCTGCGCGGCGGTGTGGCCGAGGCGCGCAACGTGATCCGCGCCATGGTCTCCGCGTGGGGCATGCGCCGCCTGACCAGTTCGGCCGCACCCCCTCGCTAGACTCGTCGGCGCCTCTCACCCACAGGAGAACCCCTTGTCC
>JAJPEO010000119.1 GCA_021166815.1 Nocardioides sp. | reverse complement strand
CCAGCAGCAGCAGGGTCCACGAGATCCCGGGGGCGGTGAAGCTCATCACCGCGGCACCGAAGGCGCCGGCGAGCGCGGCCGCCAGGACCGTGGGCCGCCCCGCCCCGTCCACGTCGGGCCAGAATCGGCCGAACAGCGCGTCGAGGCCGGTGCCTGCCGGTCGGCCGGGCGACTGTGGCGGCGGAGAGAGTGGTGCCGGGGTCGTGTGCGTCATGGTCTGCTCCTCAGAGGTCGCAACGGCGAGCGGGACGGTCAGGCGCAGCCGTGCGCCGACACCGTCGAGGGGGTCGACGAAGCGCAGGGCGCCGCCGTGGAGCCGCGCCGCCCACTGCGAGACCGCCAGGCCGAGCCCCGTGCCGCCACCGCTGCCGCTCGTGCCCCAGTGCTCGAAGACGCGCTCGCGCTCAGCCGGGGAGACGCCAGGGCCGCGGTCGACGACCTCCAACGACCATCCCGCGGGGCCCGACGCACCGCTGACCGTGACCGGCGAGCCCGGTGGGCTGTGCCGGCTGGCGTTGTCGAGGACGTTGATGAGGAGCTGGGCGATGCGAGCCCGGTCCGCCACCACCTCCATGGGAACCGGCACCGAGACCACGAAAGGGGACGTCCGGCCGGCCAGGCGTACGTGCTCGACACACTCGGTCACCAGCTCGTGGAGGTCGAAGGTCTCCCTGCGCAGCGTCGTCACCCCTGCCTCCAGCCGGGAGAGCTCGAGCAGGTCGGCCACCAGGTCGCGCAGCCGCTCGGCCTGGAGCAGGGCGGCCCGCAACGACTCCGCATCGGCGGGAACGACCCCGTCGACGAGGTTCTCCAGTGTCGCCGTCATGGCCGTGAGCGGCGTACGCAGCTCGTGGGAGACGGTGGCGAGCAGGTCGCGGCGCTCGAGGTCCACCGCCGAGAGGTCGTCGGCCATCTGGTTGAACGCCATGGCGAGCCGCCCCACCTCGTCGGTCGAGGTGGTGTGGACGCGTCCGCTGTAGTCACCGCGCGCCATGGCCTGCGTGACGGCGGTCATCTGCCGCAGGGGCGAGACCATGCCCGCCGCCAGCAGCTGGGTGATCCCGAGCGCCAGCGCGATGCTCACCGGCAGCACGAGGAGCGCGGGAACCCCCGCGGCGGCCCCCAGCCAGGTGAGCAGGCCGGTGGCGAGCACGGACACCGCGACCAGGGCACCCAGCTTGGTCTTGAGGCTGGTGACGGCGTCGAGCGGCGCGTTCATGGCCGAGCCTCGAGCGCGTAGCCCACTCCGTGGACGGTGCGGATGCGCTCGCCCCCCAGCTTGGCGCGCAGCGCCTTCACGTGGCTGTCGAGCGTGCGGGACCCGAGCGCGTCGGACCAGCCCCACACCTCGGCCAGCAGCCTGTCGCGCCCGATCACCTGCCCGGGCTCCCTGGCCAGGCACGCGAGGACGTCGAACTCGGTGGGCGTGAGGTGGACCTCGGCCCCGTCGACCCTCACGCGCCGAGCCCCCGTGTCGAGCGCTAGCCCACCGGCGTCGAGGACCGTGGGGAGCGCCCGCGCCAGCTCGGCCGCCCGGTCCACCCTGCGCAGCAGCGCCTTCACCCTGGCCACGACCTCACGCATGCGGAAGGGCTTGGTGAGGTAGTCGTCGGCGCCCACCCCGAGCCCGACGAGGATGTCAGCCTCGTCGTCACGGGCCGTGAGCATCAGCACCGGGACGGGACGCTCGGCCTGCACCCGACGGCAGACCTCCAGCCCGTCGAACCCGGGAAGCATGACGTCGAGCACCAGCACGTCCGGCACCACGCTCCCGGCGGCCTCCACGGCGGTCGGCCCGTCGAAGGCCTGCTCCACGACGTATCCCTCCGATCTCAGCCGCGCCGCGAGCGCGTCGTTGATCGCACGGTCGTCCTCGACCACGAGGACCGTCTGAGAGCTCATGCCCCGACCCTAGGAGCGGAAGCGGCCGGGAGGTGTGGGCGACGCGTGAAGGTTGTGTGGAGATCAGGGCCGGCGATCGGCGCTGGGCCAGTCGACGACCAGCCGGGCGCCGCCGCCGGGCGCCTCGGTGATGGTCACCTCTGCACCGTGGGCCCGGGTCAGGCCGCCGACGACGTACATGCCCAGTCCGCTGCCGCCCTCGCCCGTGGTCCAGAACTTCGTGAAGACGCGCCGGCGCAGCTCCATCGGGATGCCACGGCCCTCGTCGTCCACGACGATGCGTACGCCGTCCCAGGCCCGGTCGGTCGGCCCCAACGTCACGGTGACGCGGCCCTCGCCGTGACGCACGGCATTCTCGACGAGGTTGGTCACCACCTGGCTGAACTTGTCCGGGTCGGCGAACACCTCCGGCAACCCGTCGGCCACCTCGAGGACGACCTCGCGCGACGTCCCGGCCTGGATCGAGTCCGTGACCCGCCGGACCAGGACCTCGGCGGAGGACTCGCGGGGGTAGAGCTGGAGGCGGCCGGTGTCGATGCGGGCGACGTCGAGGAGCTCGGCGATGAGCCGCGCCAGCCGATCGGCGTCGGCGTTCACCGTGGTCAGCATCAGCTTGCGCTGCTCGTCGCTCAGGCGGTCCCATCGGTTGAGCAGCGCCTGCACGAAACCCTTGACGCCCGTCAGCGGGGAACGCAGCTCGTGGGCCACCGTCGCCACCAGGTCGGAGCGCTCGCGGTCCAGACGAGCCCGGCCACGGCCGCTGCGCAGGCTGACGGCCACGGCGACCACCCGCCCCAGCGGCTCGTCGCGGATCAGGCGGGCGGTGGTGAGGACCTCCTCGGCCGAGGGGTTGAGCCACGCCTGCTCCGGCACCCCGTGGGCGATCGCGATCGCCTCGTAGGGGCGGTTGACCTCCAGCCAAGAGCGCCCGTCCTGGTCACGCAGCAGCAGCACGTCCTCGACGCGCTGGCCGATCACCGCGTCTGCGTCGACGCCGAGCCACAGCGCGGCCTGCTGGTTGATCATCCGCACCAGGCCGTGCTCGTCGGCCCCGAGGATGCCGTCGGGCGAGAGATCGGCCAGGGCGCGCAGCCGTGTCGACGTCGACTCGATGCGTGGGGTCGGCATTGCCTCACCCTAGTGCGGGGAGGGTCGCGGGCCGGTCAGCCCCGCTGGGCCGCCGCGCTGGCGTAGAGGCACACCGCCGCGGCGGTGGAGAGATTGAGGCTCTCGGCGTGCCCGTGGATCGGGATGGCGACGCGGTGGTCGGCGAGGACGGCGAGCTCCTGGGGCAGTCCCCATGCCTCGTTGCCGAAGAGCCACGCCGTGGGTCCGGTCAGGTCGGCGTCGTAGAGGCCGAGCTCGCCGGCGCCGTCCGCGGCGAGGACCGTGAGGCCTCGGGCGCGAGCGGCACGCACGGCGGCGGCAGGGTCGGGCGCCACGGCGATCGGCAGGTGAAAGGCACTGCCCACGCTGGCCCGGATGGTCTTGGGGTTGTAGAGGTCGACCGAGTGGCCGGCCAGGACCACCGCATCGGCGCCCGCGGCGTCCGCCGTCCGGATCACCGTGCCGGCGTTGCCCGGGTCGCGCACGTCGGCGCAGATCACCAGCAGGCGGGCAGAGGCCCTCACGACGTGCTCCAGTGGAGCGTCGAAGTGGCGGCACACCGCCACGAGTCCGGCCGGCGTGACCGAGTCCGACAACGACGCCAGCGCCCGCTCGTCGACGACCGTGACGCGGGGGGCGGACTCGAGCAGGTCGGCGTGCTCCTCCAGGGCCCCGGCGGTCGCGAAGACCTCCACGACCACCTCGTCGACCCCGAGCGCGCCCTCGACGGCCTTCGGACCGTCAGCAAGGAAGAGCCGCCGCTCGGCGCGGACCGAGCGGCGGCTCAACTTGCGTGCATCCTTGACGCGAGCGTTGCTCGCGGTGAGGGGCTGCACGGAGATCAGGCGGAGACCTTGGGCGCGTTGACGTCCTCGGGCAGCGCGTTCTTGGCCAGCTCGACGAGCGCGGCGAAGGCGGGCGCGTCGTTGACGGCCAGGTCGGCCAGCACCTTGCGGTCGACCTCGACGCCGGCGAGGCCGAGGCCCTGGATGAAGCGGTTGTACGTCATGCCGTTGGCACGGGCCGCAGCGTTGATGCGCTGGATCCACAGCTTGCGGAAGTTGCCCTTGTTCTTGCGCCGGTCGTTGTAGCTGTAGACCAGCGAGTGGGTGACCTGCTCCTTGGCCTTGCGGTACAGGCGCGAGCGCTGGCCGCGGTAACCGCTGGCGCGCTCGAGGGTGGTCCGACGCTTCTTCTGGGCGTTCACTGCGCGCTTGACGCGAGCCATCTCTTACTCCTTGGTGCTTGGGAAAGTCTCTGGGGTGGGACGGTGAAGCAGGATCAGAGACCCAGCAGCTTCTTGGCGCGCGAAACGTCGGCCTTGGCGACCTCGGTGGTGCCCGACATGCGGCGCGTCATCTTCGACGGCTTCTTCTCCAGGTTGTGGCGCAGACCGGCCTTCTGGCGGCGGATCTTGCCCGAGCCCGTCACGCGGAAACGCTTGCTGGCGCCCGAGTGGGTCTTGTTCTTCGGCATGGTGACTCTTCTTCCTGTTGCGGTCTCGTCAGTGGGTGGCGTGCGCCTGCGGGCGCCCGCGGGTCACACGTCGATGTCGGCGTCGAGGTTCTCGGAGCGACGCCGCTCCTTCTTGGCGGCGACCGGCCCAGCAGCGTGGGCAGCGTCGCGCTCGGCCTGCTCGTCGGCCTCCCGCTCGGCACGCCGCTCGGCCTTGGCCGTCTTGGCCGCCTCGTGGTCCGCCTTGGCGTCGGCCTTCTTCTTGTGCGGGCCGAGCACCATGATCATGTTGCGGCCGTCCTGCTTGGGCGCCGACTCGACGAAGCCCAGCTCCTGCACGTCCTCGGCCAGCTTCTGCAGCAGGCGGAAGCCGAGCTCGGGGCGGTGCTGCTCACGGCCGCGGAACATGATCGTGATCTTGACCTTGTCGCCCGCGCCGAGGAACCGCACGACGTGACCCTTCTTGGTCTCGTAGTCGTGCTGGTCGATCTTCGGACGAAGCTTCATCTCCTTGATGATCACGTTCGTCTGGTTGCGACGCGCCTCGCGAGCCTTCTGGGCGTTCTCGTACTTGAACTTGCCGTAGTCCATGAGCTTGCAGACCGGCGGACGTCCCTGGGGGGCGATCTCGACGAGGTCGAGGTCGGCCTCCTGGGCCAGCTTCAGTGCCTGGTCGGTCGGCACGATCCCAACGGTCTCGCCGTTGGGTCCGACGAGCCGGACCTCGGGTACGCGGATCCGCTCGTTGATGCGCAGCTCGGTGCTAATGGGTCCTCCAGTGATCGGGTGTCCGGAGGCCCGTCCTGACAGACACCTCAACGGGCACTGAAATCAGAAAGGGCTTCCACTTGTCTCCAAGCGGAAGCCAGTCACGACACGCCTCCCGAAGGAGCCCAGCAGAGTCCTGCCTGTGTCACTGGGGACCGGACCCGACGACCTGGTGCTGCTGGTCGATGCGGGTGGGAGACGGGTGGTGGCCGCGCCTCCGCTTGGATGGATGCGCACAACCCGGGGGTCATGCACATCGGTCAACACGGAAGGCTAACGCATCATTCCCCGGTGGGACCAATCCAGCCGTAGCCCTGCCCCACGCCGACCAGCCGCCAGCCGGCCGCCAGGCGGTCCAGGTCCTCGCCGCTCACGACGAAGCGGGCCGGCCCGGCCAGGTCGACCAGGAGTGCAGCCGCGCCGTCCTGCAGCGCGGCGACCGCGGCCATGCGCGCCGGGACCGGCACCGGACGGGACTCGGGGTCCCACTGCTGCAGGCTGGCGGTGGAGGTGAAGGAGAGCAGGCCCGTGCGACCCTGCGCCGACTGGATCAGGACCGCAGCCATGTCCGAGGTCTTGTCGTGGGCCAGCCCGTGCTCGTCGATCTCGACCTCGCCCAGCACTGCCACGACCGGCACCAGCAGCCGGCAGTCCTGCAGGCGCGCCAGCACCTGGCCGGACGGGATCGAGCCGGCCGCGTGCTGCTCGAGCAGGACGGCCAGCTCAGGGTCGGCCTCACCGGTGTCACCGGCGAATCCCGGGTCCGGGATGTTGCGGGGCTCGTCGAAGTGCACACCGCATTCTCCCGCACGCGGGCCGACGGCCCGTCACCGGTTGGGCGCTGTGGGAGTGTGGACCCGTGGACGAGGCAACCTGGGCGGCACTCGCCGCGGCGCTGACCGCCGGCGGACTCATCTGGACCTGGCTGGCGTTCCGGCGTCGCGGAGCGGCCAACGGGCTGCGGGCACTGGGCTTCACGCTGCTGCCGGCGGCCGCGTGGCTCACCGGCACCCTCGAGATGTTCACCGAGATCGGCACCTCCATCGCCGACTGGGCCTCGGGGCTGGTCCTCGACCCGCTCACCTGGACCGGCATCGGGCTCGCCGCGCTCGCTGGAGTGCTCTTCGTCATCAGCGGCTTCATCCGCGACCGGCAGCTCGGCCGGGCCCAGCGTTCCGCCACGGTGCGAGGCGCCGAGGCTCCGCAGAGCGCGCTTGCGCCGCGCCCCGGCGCTGCGGCTCCGAGCACCGCCGTCGACGACGACCTCGCGGACATCGAGGCGATCCTGCGCAAGCGGGGCATCGAGTGAGCGACCACCTCGTCGAGCGCAACCGCCTGTGGTCGCGGCTGGACGGTGCCGTACGCCACCACCCGCAGCCGCTGGCCACTCCGCTCGCCGTCGTCGACCTCGACGCGTTCGACCGCAATGCGCACGACCTGGCCGCACGCGCCGGTGGCAAGCCGATCCGGGTCGCGTCCAAGTCGTTGCGCGTGCCCGCGCTCATCAGTCGTGCCCTCTCGCACGAGGGCTTCCAGGGCGTGCTCGCGTACACCGTCGCCGAGGCGCTGTTCCTCCACGCCAGCGGGGTGTGCGACGACATCCTCGTCGCCTACCCCAGCGCCGACGTCGGCGCCATGACCCGGCTCCTCGCCTCCCCTGAAGCGCTCGCCTCCATCACCGTGATGGTCGACGACCCGGCCCACCTCGACCTCGTCGACCGCGCACGCCAGGGCTCCGACGCCGAGGTGCGCGTCGCCCTCGACCTGGACGCCGGGCTGCGCGTCGCCGGCCAGCACATCGGGCCCAAGCGCTCTCCGCTGTTCGACGTCGACGACGTCGTCCGTCTGGCGAGGACCGTGCAGGACCGCCCCGGCTTCCGGCTCGTGGGCGTCATGACGTACGAGGGCCAGGTCGCCGGCGTGCCCGACGACGTGCCCAGCCAGCGCGCCAGGTCGCTCGCGGTCCGGGGGATCAAGCGCGCCTCGCTGGCCCAGCTGCACCACCGGAGGCGCGCGATCGCCGACGCGCTGCGCGACGTGGCGCCGTTGGAGCTCTGGAACGCCGGCGGCTCCGGCTCGATCCAGGCGACCGCGTCCGATCCCGAGGTGACCGAGCTCGCTGCCGGGTCCGGCCTGCTGGTGCCGAGCCTGTTCGACCACTACCAGTCGTTCCGCCCCCGTCCGGCCGCGTTCTTCGGGCTGCGCGTCACCCGATGTCCCGCCCCCGGCCTGGTCACCGTCCACGGCGGCGGCCTCATCGCGAGCGGGCCGACCGGTCCCGACCGCGCGCCCGTCCCCTGGGCACCGCCGGGTCTCTCCCTGACCGGCATGGAGGGAGCCGGCGAGGTGCAGACACCGCTGACCGGCGCTCCGGCGGCCTCGCTGCGCATCGGCGACCTGGTGTGGTTCCGCCACGCGAAGTCCGGCGAGCTGTTCGAGCACGTCCGTGACGTCCACCTGCTCCAGGGCGAGCGCTTCGTCGACGCCGTCCCGAGCTACCGGGGCTGTGACCAGGCCTTCTGAGGGAGCGCGGGCCACCCCCGCCACGGCGGGTGACGCGGTCCTGGACCTGCTCCGACGTCGCCCGCCGACCCTGGGCGAGGGACGCCTCGTGTGCATCGACGGCCCAGCCGCGTCCGGCAAGACCACGCTGGCCGCGGACCTGCAGCGTCGTACCCGGTGCCAGGTCGTGCACATGGACGACCTGTACGACGGGTGGGACGGCCTGCCGAGCGTCCACGAACAGCTCGCCACGCTCCTGCTCCCCCTGGCGGCCGGCCGTCCCGGCAGCTACCGCCACTACGACTGGGACCAGGAGCGCCACACCCACGAGGTGGCGGTGTCCCCGCAGCCCCTGCTCGTCGTGGAGGGGGTCGGCTCCGCAAGCGCCGCGTTCGCCCACCTCGCCACGGTCGTGGCGTGGGTGGAGGCGGAGCACGACGTACGACGGGCGCGGGGGGCGGGCCGGACGCCTCCCTTCGTCGAGCACTGGGACGCCTGGGCTGCCGCCGAGCGCGCCCACTTCGACACCGACGGCACACGCGCCCGTGCGGACCTCGTGGTGGACACCAGTACGCCGGGGTGACCCGGCGGTCG
>JAJPEO010000107.1 GCA_021166815.1 Nocardioides sp. | reverse complement strand
CGAAGTGGTCGGTGGCGGCACGGGAGTCGCCGGGGATCCCGTGGCGGTACTTGCCGGTGAGCACCCCTCGGCCCAGCGGCGACCACGGAAGCACGCCCAGCCCCATCGCCTCGGCGGCCGGCAGCACCTCGTGCTCGACCTGGCGGTTGACCAGGGAGTACTCCACCTGGGTGGAGGCGAGGGGGATGCGGGTGGGGACGGCACGCTGCCAGGTCGCCGCCTGGGCGGTCTGCCAGCCGCTGTAGTTGGAGATGCCGACGTAGGCCGCCCGACCAGAGGTGACGGCCAGGTCCAGGGCGGTGAGCGTCTCCTCGAGCGGGGTGTCGTCGCTCCAGATGTGGACCTGCCACAGGTCGACGTGGTCGACGCCGAGGCGTCGCAGCGACTCGTCGAGGGTGGAGAGCAGGTGGCCCCGCGACGTGTCGTTGGTGCGGTTGCCGGCCCGACGCGAGATGCCGGCCTTGGTGGCCACGACCATCTCGTCACGGGCAACGACATCGCCCAGCAGTCTCCCGATCAGCTCCTCGCTCGCCCCGTCGCCGTAGCCGGCCGCGGTGTCGACCAGGGTGCCACCCGCCTCGGCGAACGCCACGAGCATGTCGCGCGCCTCGTGCTCGTCGGTGTCGCGGCCCCAGGTCATGGTCCCGAGCCCCAGCTGGGACACCTTCAGGCCGGTGGTGCCGAGTGAGCGCTGCTGCATGGGGCCGAGCGTAGCCACGGGGCCGTCCGGGCGTGGCGTGGACTCGCCCGTAGGCTTCGGGGTCGTGATCGACTTGCTGAAGGCCGTGCTGCTCGGTGTCCTCCAGGGACTCACCGAGTTCCTGCCCATCTCGAGCAGCGCCCACCTGCGGATCTTCCCCGAGCTCCTCGGCTGGGGCGACCCGGGCGCGGCGTTCACCGCGGTCATCCAGATCGGCACCGAGCTCGCTGTGCTGATCTACTTCCGCAAGGACATCTGGCGCATCGGCAGCGCGTGGTGCCGCTCCCTGGTCAAGCCCGAGTGGCGCGGCACGCTGGACGCCCGGATGGGCTGGTTCATCATCGTGGGCTCGCTGCCCATCGTGCTGCTCGGCGTGGCGCTGAAGGACATCATCGAGAAGGACTTCCGCAACCTCTGGATCATCGGGACGACGCTCATCGTCCTCGGCCTCGTGCTGGGCGTGGCCGACCGCATCGGTCGCGCGGACAAGGCGATCACGAAGATCACCCTGCGTGACGCCGTCCTGATGGGCCTGGCCCAGGCCATGGCGCTGATCCCGGGGGTGTCGCGCAGCGGGGCCACGATCTCGATGGGCCGGATCCTCGGCTACGACCGCGAGGCAGCCACGAGGTACGCGTTCCTCCTGGCCATCCCCGCGGTGGTCGGGGCCGGGCTGTTCGAGCTCAAGGAGATCCCGCACGGCCACAACGACTTCGGGTGGGGGCCGACCATCACGGCCACCGTGGTGTCCTTCGTCGTCGGCTACGCCGCCATCGCCTGGCTGCTGCGCTACGTCAGCACCAAGTCCTACACGCCGTTCGTCGTCTACCGGGTGCTGCTCGGGACGATGACCCTCGTGCTGCTGTGGCAGGGCGTCCTCACCGCCTGACCTCACGCAGCGCGGAGGCGAGGAGCACCAGCGCCACCACCTGGGTGGCTGCCACGACCACGACCAGGGCCGGCAACGAGACGTCGTACAGCCAGCCGACGGTGGCCCCGCCTGCCACCGCCAGTCCGCCCTGGATGCCGGCGAAGACGCCGTACGCCGTGGCCCGACGCGCTGCCGGCACGAGGTCGGCGACGACCGCCTTGACGGTCGAGTCCTGGACCCCCTGGGCCACGCCCCACGCCAGCACGCCGCCCATGACCAGCAGCGTCGGGTCGGTGAGGGCGAGGCCGGGGACGAGGCCCACCAGGACCGGGACGACGAGCAGCACGCGGGGACCGGTGCGGTCGTACATCGCGCCCACCACGAGCGCGGCGACGGCCTCCACGGCCATGGCCGCGGCGTAGACGACCGGGATCGCGGCCAACGGGACGATCTTCGCGGTGGTCAGGTGGTAGCCGATGATGCCGAACGTGACCAGGCCACCGGTGGTCAGCGCGGCGGCGAACGCGTAGCGGAAGAACGCAGGGGGCAGGTCGGCGCCCACGACGTCGGCCCACCATCCCTGCCGTGGTGTGGCGTCGTCGGCCGGGTCCTGGGCGGAAGCCCTCGCAGCCGGGTCGTAGATGGTGGGGTCCGGGACCCGCCACCGCAGCCACGCGAGCAGCGCCATCGCCACCGCGCCGGGTACGGCCAGCACGGCCATCCCGGTCCACATCGTGCCGGTCGCGCTGGCCACGACCGCAGCGACGAGGAGCGGGCCGGCGAAGGCGCCGGTCTGGTCCAGGGCCTTGTGCAGGCCGAAGCCTCGGCCCCGGCCGACGGCGCCTGCGGCGTGCGCGAGCAGCGCGGACTTGGAGGGGGAGCGGACTGCCTTGCCGAGTCGCTCGAGCAGGATCAGTGCCACCGCGAGCGTCAGGCCGACGCCACCGACGCGAGGGGCGAACCACAGCAGGGGGACACAGACCGCGGTGAGGGCGTAGCCGAGGATCGTGATCGCCCAGTAACGCCCGGTCCGGTCGGCCAACGGGCCGAACACCAGTCGCAGCACCAGCGCGGTGGCCTCACCGAGCCCGGTCACGACGCCGACCACCACGGCACTGGCGCCGAGGGCGGCGAGCATCGGGCCGTACATCGACCGCGCGCCCTCGTAGACCATGTCGGCCGCCAGGCTCACGAGGCCGAACCACCAGACCACGCGCCACGCGGCCGGAGCCGGACGCGTCTGACGCTGACGGGCGTCGTCGTGGATCACGGGGCGAGGGTAGTCCCACTAGGGTCGTCCG
>JAJPEO010000028.1 GCA_021166815.1 Nocardioides sp. | reverse complement strand
GGCCATCAGGCCCAGCTCGGTCGCGGCGACCGCGGTGCCGCGGTCGTTGTGCGGGTGCAGGCTGATGGCGGAGTGCTCACGACGGGTCAGGCCGCGCGAGAAGTACTCGATCTGGTCGGCATAGGTGTTCGGGGTGGACATCTCCACCGTCGCCGGCAGGTTGAGGATGATCTCGCGGCCGGCCTCGGGCTGCCACACGTCGGACACGGCCTCGCACACGCTCAGCGCGAAGTCGGTGTCGGACTGGGTGTAGATCTCGGGGCTCTACTGGTAGAGGAAGTCCGCGGTGCCGTCGATGGCGCCCAGCATCTCCTCGGCGTACTTCATCACCATCTCGGTGCCGCGGGTGGCGATCGCCCGGCACTCGTCGTTGGAGACGTTGAAGACGATGCGCTGGAACAGCGGCGCGGTCGCGTTGTAGAGGTGGACCGTCGCCCGGTCGGCCCCGACCAGGGACTGGATCGTGCGCTCGATCAGGTCCTCGCGGGCCTGCGTCAGCACCGAGATCTGGACGTCATCGGGGATGCGGTCCTCCTCGATGAGCTTGCGCACGAAGTCGAAGTCGGTCTGGCTGGCGCTGGGGAACCCGACCTCGATCTCCTTGTAGCCCATCTTGACCAGCAGCTCGAACATCGTGAGCTTGCGCGTCGGCGTCATCGGGTCGATCAGGGCCTGGTTGCCGTCGCGCAGGTCGGTCGACAGCCACCGCGGCGCCTTCTCGATCTTCTTCGACGGCCAGGTGCGGTCGGGGAGGTCGACCGGCACGAACGGCGTGTAGCGCCCGAACGGCATGGGGCTCGGCTGCTGCTGGTTGGCGGTGTTGCTCAGGTTGGTCATGGTCTTCGGCTTTCGTCAGCGACTCAGGGGCGACGCCGGGCGCAACCACTCTCCGCAGCGAGGAGGCCGGCTGTGGGGCCTCGCTGCGGCATCAAAGGAGCAGGTCGCGCATCATGACTCCCACAGGATACGCACACCGCCCTCGGGGCGCAGCATCGTGTCCGCCTCGCGAACGCCTAGGCTCGGCGCATGGCGCGACTGCTGATCGTCCACCACTCCCCGACCCCCGGTGTCCGGGCCCTCACCGATGCCGTCGTCGCGGGGGCCAACGACGAGGAGATCGAGGGCGTGGAGGTGGTCGTACGGCAGGCGTTGGAGGCCACCGCCGACGACGTGCTGGCCGCCGACGGCTACCTGCTCGGTACGACGGCCAACTTCGGCTACATGTCCGGGGCGCTGAAGCACTTCTTCGACACGATCTTCCTCCAGGCCGGCGGCGCCCTCACCGACGACGGCTCGGCCGCGGGGGGCGACGGTGGCCGGGCTCCGTACGGGTTGTGGGTGCACGGGCGCTACGACACCACCGGCGCCGTCCGGTCGGTGCAGTCGATCGTGGGGGCGCTGTCGTGGCGTCAGGCCGCGCCGGTGCTGGAGGTGCTCGGTGACGTCGGGGACGACGACACCGCGGCCGCCCGTGAGCTCGGTGCGACGATCGCCGCCCTGGTGATGGGGTGAGGCGCGCGGTCTCGCCGGCGGCCGTCGCCCGCCGCGTGGTGGCCGCGACGGTGCTGCTCGCCACGCTCGCCGGCTGCACCGACGCAGCGCCCGACCCCCGTCCGGACCGCCCGTCGTCGCCTCCCGTGACGACGACCACGCCGGCCGTGGCACCCCCCGCTCCGCGGGTCGGCCAGTGCCGCTCGCTCGGGTTCCGTGCCGCGACGGCGCCCACCTCCGCGGCACCTCCGGTGCGGTGCGGGCGTCCGCACACGGCTGAGACGTTCTTCGTGGGACGACTCGACCTCGTGGAGGCCGGGCACCGGCTGGCGGTCGACTCCCCCGCCGTCCAGGCGCAACCACGCGAGGCCTGCACCCGTCGCCTGGCCGGGCACCTCGGCGCCACCGAGAGGGCCTTGCGCACCAGCATGGCCCGCGCGGTGTGGTTCACGCCGACCGTCGAGGAGGCGGCCGCCGGTGCATCGTGGTTCCGCTGCGACGTGGTGGTCCTCGCCAGCACGAGGCGGCTCGCGACCTTGCCGCGCCGCACCCGCGGCCTCGGCACCGACGCCTCGATCGCCATGTGCTCCACCGGGCGCCCCGGCGACGCCCGGTCCCGGAGGGTGCGGTGCGACCGACCCCATTCCTGGCGGGCGATCGAGTCCGTCGACCTGGCCGGACGGGCCTACCCCACCGTCGCGGTCGCCGCACGCACGTTGACACCGGCCTGTCGCGACGCTGCGCGCGGCGAGGCAGAGGACCCGCTGGACTTCACCTGGACCGAGGAACGACCCACGCGGGAGCAGTGGCAGGCCGGCCAGCGCTACGGCATCTGCTGGGTGCCCGACTGAGCCGCCGGCGCGCTCAGAACCCCAGCTTGCGCAGCTGGCGCGGGTCGCGCTGCCAGTCCTTGGCGATCTTGACGTGGAGGTCGAGGTAGACCGGGGTGCCCAGCATGGCCTCGATCTGCGTGCGAGCCTTCGTGCCTATCTCGCGCAGCCGCGAGCCGCGGTGGCCGATGATGATCCCCTTCTGGGAGTCGCGCTCGACATAGAGGTTGGCGTGGATGTCGAGCAACGGCTTGTCGGCGGGCCTGCCCTCCCTCAGCCCCATCTCCTCGACCACGACCGCGATGGAGTGCGGCAGCTCGTCGCGCACTCCCTCGAGCGCGGCCTCGCGCACGAAGTCGGCGACGAGCGCCTCCTCCGGCGCGTCGGTGAGGTCGCCGTCGGGATACAGCGGCGGCCCCTCGGGCATCAGCCCGACCAGCAGGTCCGCCAGCAGCTGGACCTGGTCGCCGGAGACGGCCGAGACCGGCACGATCTCCGCCCACTCCGTGCCGGTCTCGCGGCCGAGCTCGGCGATGTCCATCAGGTGCGCGGCCAGCTGCTCCGGCGTGACGAGGTCGGTCTTGGTCGCGATCGCCACCCGGACCGTACGCCGCACCTTGGCCAGCTCGGTGACCAGGAAGCGGTCGCCCGGCCCGATCTTCTCGTCGGCGGGGAAGCACACGGCCACGACGTCCACCTCGGCCCACGTGGTCCGGACCAGGTCGTTGAGCCGCTCCCCCAGCAGGGTGCGCGGACGGTGCAGCCCGGGCGTGTCGACCAGGATCAGCTGCGCGTCGTCGCGGTGGACGATGCCGCGCACGACGTTGCGGGTCGTCTGCGGCTTGGACGAGGTGATCACGATCTTGGACCCGACCAACGCGTTGGTCAGCGTCGACTTGCCCGCGTTGGGTCGCCCCACGAACGACGCGAAGCCGCTGCGGAAGCCCTCGGGGAAGGAGTACGTCGGTGCCGCGGGGGCGAGCCCGGCCAGCTCCATCTCGTCCTCGTCGAGGTCGTCGTCCCAGTCCTGCTCGTCCTGCTCGTCGTGCTCGTGCTCGTCAGCCATCTCCGACCTCCCGTGCTGCGTCGTACGCGGCCCAGATCTCGTCATCACTCTTGCCCGCCGCCTTGCCGGCACGCCAGATCGGCCCCGGGTCGACGGCCCGCGGCTGCCGCCCGGCCGTGGCTCGCCAGTAGCCCATCACGTCGTAGTGGCTCGAGGCCATCCCGACGACGCGCATCAGGTGCTTGCGGATGGCCCGCATCTGGGCGGACTCCCCGGCCATCCAGAAGTAGCCCGGTCCCTCGGGCCACTCGATGCCCTCGACGACCGCGGCCAGGGCGCTCTGCCCGGCGGCTGGGGGCGCCAGCCAGGTGACCTCGGCTCCGTCGGGGAGGTAGCCGGTCAGGTCGTCGGGCACCTCCGCCCACACGCGCACCGGCAGGTGGGGGTGGGACTCGACGATGCGGGAGATGGCCGGCATGGCGGTGAGGTCGCCGACCAGCATCAGCCACTCCGCGTCGGGCGGCGGGTCGAACGAGGCCTTGGGCTCCGAGACGGCCACCATGTCGCCCACGCAGTCGCGCATCGCCCACTCCGTGACCAGGCCCTGGTCGTGGACCACGACGTCGAGGGTCAGCCGGCCGTCGCGGAAGTCACGCACGGTGTAGTAACGGCTCTGGAACTGCCCCGGCACCACGATCGCGACCCACTCGTCGGGCACGCCCGTCGAGGGCCACTCGTCCAGCCCACCGAGGACGAGCCGGACCAGGTGGTCGGAGACCGACTCCCGGCTCTCGACGGTCGCCTCGAACTGCGCTGCTCGGGTGCTCACCTGCACAGGCTAGCGATCACTCACCAGTCCGGACGCAGCGGGAAGCCCGAGCGACCGTCGTCGTGGTTGCGGGTGGCCAGCACGTGGTGCAGCTCGAGCTCGGCGCGCTCGAAGCCCACCCGCGACGCGGCGATGTAGAGGCCCCACACCCGCGCGGTCCCCTCGCCCACCTCGGCGACGCACTCGTCCCAGTGCGTCCGGAGGTTGCGGTTCCAGGCGGCCAGGGTCGCGGCGTAGTGCATCCGGAGGTTCTCGCTGTGCTGGACCTCCAGCCCGGCGTCCTGGGCGGCGCGGATGATGGTGCCGGAGCCGATCAGCTCGCCGTCGGGGAAGACGTAGCGGTCGATGAAGGGTCCGGTCTCCTGGCGCTTGTTGTGCGACCGGGTGATGCAGTGGTTGAGCAGCCGCCCACCCGGCTTGAGCCGGTCGCGCAGGTGCGAGAAGTAGGCCGGGTAGTTGCGCACCCCGATGTGCTCGGTGAGGCCGATCGAGCTGACCGCGTCGAAGCCGGACTCCACGACGTCGCGGTAGTCCAGGTGGCGCACCTCGGCGAGGTCGGCCAGCCCCTCGCGGTCGATCGCCTCCTTGGCCCACTGGGCCTGCTCGAGCGACAGCGTCACGCCGAGCGCCTTGACGCCGTGCTCACGGGCGGCGTGGCGCACCATCGTGCCCCAGCCGCAGCCGACGTCGAGCAGCCGCTGCCCGGGGCGCAGCGCGAGCTTGCGGCACACCAGGTCGAACTTCGCGGCCTGCGCCTCCTCGAGCGTGGCGTCGGCGCTCTCGTAGAGCGCGCACGTGTAGGCCATGGACGGCCCCAGCACCATCTCGTAGAAGCGGTTGGACACGTCGTAGTGGTGCGAGATCACGCCGGCGTCGCGCCCCATCGAGTGCCGCAGGCCCTCGACGGTGCGGCGCCAGCGCGGCAGGCGCTCCTGCGGCGGCGGCGGAGGCGGCCGCAGCGACGACAGGCCCAGGCTGCGGACGATCGCCAGGACCTCCGAGGGCGAGGGCGTACGGAAGCCCGTGTGGTCCTTCAGCGCGACCAGGGCGTCGTACGGGTCGCCCGGGTGGACGCCGAGCAGGTCGAGGTCGCCGCTGACGTAGGCACGCACCATGCCGAGGTCGCCCGGGGCGGTCACCAGGTAGGCCAGTCCCCGCTCGTTCTTGAGGTCGAGGGTGATCCGGGCGTCCGGCGGCCCCGAGCGGCTGCCGTCGTAGGCGGTGAACCCCAGTGGAACCCCGTCGCGCAGCAGCCGGTCGACTGCCTCGCCGATGCTCATCCGCGCCGCCCCGTGGGAACGTGTCATCGTCGTCGTACCACCTTGTCGTAGAGACCGGTCAGCCGGTCGTCCGGGTCGTGCACCGCCTTCACGCGGCGCAGGTTGGCGCCGTCGTAGAGGGCGTCGAACTGGGACTCCTCGTAGAACGCCTCGGAGTAGAGGCTCTTGTGGCCGCCCAGCTCGGCGACCTTCGCCTCGATGGCGCGGTTGCGGGGCGCCTCGGGTGCATCGGGCCCGACGTTGACCGCGCCCCAGAACCCGACGTTGACGTACGTCGTGCCGGAGTCGAGGGGATAGCTCGACCACGGCCGCACCGAGTCGCGTCGGCGCAGCCGCAGGGGGCACAGCCACACCGGGCGCATGCCGACCTCGGCGTCGAACCAGGTCAGGAACTCCGCCAGCCGGTCCACCGGGACCTCCACGTCCTGCACCACCCGCTCGGCCTGTGCCCTGCCGGCGCGCCGGTCGAGGAAGTCGCCGACGTGCAGCCGGCGGTCGAGCGCCACGAGGCGCCAGTAGACGTCGGAGCGACGCCAGCGCCGCGGCCACACCCGGCGCACAAGCGGGTGCTGGGCGCCGAACGCACGCGAGCACCAGAACCAGTCGGTGTCCCAGCGCCACAGGTAGTCGTGGATGGTCAGCCGGTCGCTGCTGCGCTGCTGGATCGAGCGGTAGTAGACCTGCTGCCCGGTGTAGTCCGACACCGGGCCGGGCTCCTCGTCCCAGCGCGCCAGGGTGAGGTAGCACTCCTCGGGTGAGAACACGACGCCGTCGAGACCGTCGACGCGTTCCCCGTCGTGCTCCCCCGTGGCGACGACGTCCTCGATGGTCGGCGTGAGCTGGTCCAGCGCGACCCGCACGTGTCGCAACGCGACGTACGGCAGGACCTGCTCCAGCTCGATGCGCAGCCTCGTGGCGTAGCCGAGGGAACCGTAGGAGTTGGGGAACGTGTCGAACAGGTCGTCGCCCGGCTTGGTCGTGACGACGTCACCGGCGCCGGTGAACACGTCCATCTCGAGCACCGACTCGTGCGGCAGGCCGTTGCGGAAGCTGGTGGCCTCGATCCCCAGGCCCGCGACGGCACCGCCCAGGGTGATGGTCCTGAGCTGGGGCACCACCAGCGGGATCCGCCCGTGCGCCAGGGTGGCGTCGACGAGGTGCTCGTAGGTGCACATGCCCTGCACCTCGGCCACGTCGCCGTCGATCTCGATGACTCCGTCGAGACCGCTCACGTCGAGTCCACCCGAGCTGGCCGACCGGCCGCGGAACAGGTTGGACGTGCGCTTGGCCAGGCGTACGGGCGCACCCGGGGGCAGCGAGGCGTAGGACTCCTCCAGCCTCGCCATGCCGGCGGCATGGTGCCCCCAACCCGGAGCGCTCACCAGCCCAAGGTAACGAGGTGTCGGCCCCGACTTCCAGCCCCGCGCCTGCGGCGCGTCAGGAGACGACGGTGCGCGCGACGGCCCCTCGGGCGTCGCCCACGTGGACCGGGACTCCCGCCCCGGCGAAGTCGGTGACGGCCCGCAGGTCCGGCTCGCCGTCGGCCAGCACGACCGCCGCCTCGAGCCCGGTCGACCCCGACGAGATGGCCATCGCGACGCACACCTGCAGGGCGGACAGCGCCAGCGAAGGCAGCGCGACGCTGGCGGCGGCGTACGTGCGACCGTCGAGGTCGCGCACCGCGGCGCCCTCGCTCGCACCCACGCGCGCACGGGTGGCGCGGGCCAGGGTGACGAGCTTCGCGTCCTCGGGTGCCAGGTCAGACATCTCTCTCCTCCTCCGCCGCGGCGTCCGCGGTGGACAGCGCGCTGATCAGCACGGTCTCGATCTTGTTGCGGCGCCCGCGGGCCCGCTCGGCCTCCAGGCGCAGCCCGTGGCACTCCACGACCGACCCCGGGATCGGCACCTTGCCGAGGTGCTTGGCCATCAGCCCACCGACGCTGTCGACGTCCTCGTCCTGGACGTCGAAGCCCACCAGCTCGTCGAGGTCGTCGACGGGATAGCGCGAGGAGACCCGGATCGCGCCGGTGTCGAGGCGCTCGATCGCGACCTCCTCGGCGTCGTACTCGTCGGTGATCTCCCCGACGATCTCCTCCAGCACGTCCTCGATGGTGATCAGGCCGGCGGTGCCGCCGTACTCGTCGACCACCACGGCGATGTGCTGGCGGCGCGCCTGGAGCTCGGTGAGCAGGGCGTCGGCCGGCTTGGACTCGGGCACGAAGTGGACCGGCCGCATGATCTCGTCGACCCGCTGGGTGAACTCCACGTCGGGAGCCTCGAAGTCCCGGCGCACGACGTCCTTGAGGTAGACCATGCCGAGGATGTCGTCGAGGTTCTCCCCGATGACCGGCACCCGGGAGTAGCCGCTGCGCAGGAACAGCGACAGCGTCTGGCGCAGGTTCTTGTGGCGCTCGATGTAGACCACGTCGGTGCGCGGCACCATGACCTCGCGCACGATCGTGTCGCCCAGCTCGAAGACCGAGTGGATCATCTTGCGCTCACCCGACTCGATCACCGCGGACGCCTCGGCGAGGTCGACGAGCTCGCGCAGCTCGGACTCGGTCGAGAACGGGCCCTCGCTGAACCCGCGGCCGGGGGTGATGGCGTTGCCGAGGACGATCAGCAGCTGCGGAAGGGGTCCGAGCACCCGGGTCACCAGCGACACCGGCCCGGCGCTGAACAGTGCGACCCGCTCGTCGTTCTGGCGGCCCAGCGTGCGGGGGGCGACCCCGATGACCACGAAGGAGACCAGCAGCATGATCGTCGCGCTGGTGCCGAACGCCTTCCAGAAGTCGCCGTCGAAGCGGTCGTGCACCCACAGGGCGATCATGACGATCGCGGCG
>JAJPEO010000363.1 GCA_021166815.1 Nocardioides sp. | reverse complement strand
GTCGCTGAGGCAGTCGACCGGCGAGGACTCCCCCGTGCCGCGCGGGTCGAAGCCGATGATGTCGAAGCGCTTCAGCAGCGGCTCGCCGAAGACGTACGGCGCCATGTTGGCGTACGAGGTCCCCGGCGCGCCGGGCCCGCCGGGGTTGACGACCAGCGAGCCGATCGGCCGGCCCGCCGCGGGCACGCGCAGCAGGTTGAGCGCGAACGTCTCGCCACCTGGGTCGCGGTAGTCGACCGGCACCTCGAGGGTCGCGCAGTCGCGCGAGGCGCTGTGCGAGCACGGCTGCCAGTCGATGCGCTGGGAGTAGAACGTGTCCAGGTCGGGCGTCGGCGGAGCCGTCACCTCGGGGCCGCCCGGCGTGTTGGCCCGCGGCGTACGGTCCCGCGCGTCGCGGTCTCCCGCGTCCATCAGGACCAGTGCGCCGGACAGGACGGCGACACCGACCAGCGCGATCACCGCCACGATCGCGGCCAGCCTCTTCACGCCCTGGTCCTCGTCATCGGGGGCTCCTCACGCCTCGTTCGGTCGGCAGCCGCAGCGCCACGGCCATCCCCTCCAGCGCGAGCTGGGGCGGCACGTTGAACTCCAGCATCTGCTCGCGCGCGGTGAACACCGCGTCGATCATGCTCAACAGCTCCTCGGGCGTCGCGGCGCGCGCGATCGTCGCCACGTCGCCCCGGATCTCCTCGTTGACCAGCTGGCCCGGCGCCTGCACCGAGACCGCGATGGCGTCGCGGTAGACCGACACGAGGTCCATCAGGCACCGGTCGATCACGTCGAGGATGCGGCGCTTGGCCTTCTGCTTCTGCACCTTCTCCAACGCCGACAGAGCCGCCTTGTAGGCCCGGCTGGAGAGGTCCTTGCGCTCGCTGCCGAACATCGCATGGAGGTCCAGGAGCTCGCGCTCCTCGGCCGCCGCGGTGATCGCCGCGGTCTCCTCCTTGGCGATCTCGTGGATGTTGGTCGCCGCGGTCATGCACGCACCGATGGTGGTCAGCTTCGCCGCCACCGTCACCACCTCGCGGCGACGGTTGCGGGTCGCCTCCTCGGTCGCCAGCGCCCGCGCCCGGCCGATGTGGCCCTGGCTGGCCCGCGCCGCGAACGACGCCATCGCCGGGTCGACGCCCTGGGCGACGAGGAACTGCGAGATCTCCGGCGCGGTCGGCGTCGCCAACGTCACCTGCCGCGAGCGCGAGGCGATCGTGGGGAGCACGTCGGCGCGGGTGGGGGCACACAGCAGCCACACCGTGCGTGGGGTGGGCTCCTCGATCGCCTTGAGCAGGGCGTTGCCGGTGCGGGGGTTCTCGGGGGTGCCGAGGCGGTCGGCGTCCTCGATCACCACGATCTGCCACCGGCCCATCGCAGGGAACTTCGCCGCGGCCAGCACCAGCTCACGCATGTCGTCGACGTAGAGCACCGACGTCTCGGACTTGATCCACTTCACGTCGGGGTGGGAGCCGGTGATCGCCAGCCGGCACTGCTCGCACTCGCCGCAGCCGGTGCCGCGCTCGCACTGCAGCGCCGCCGCGAACGCCTTCGCCACGTTGCTGCGGCCCGACCCCGGCGGACCCGTCACGAGCCACGCATGGGTCATGCCCTCGCCCGCCGCGGCCCGCTCGAGCAGGCCGATCACCGGCGCCTGGCCGACCAAGGTGTCCCAGACCGTCACAGCAGCGCCTCCACCCGCTCACGGATGGCCGCGGCGATCTCGTCCACCGCCGCGCGCGCGTCGAGCACGACGTAGTGGTCAGGGTCGGCCGCCGCGAGGTCGAGGAACCCCTGCCGCACCCGCTGGTGGAACTCCAGCGACTGGGCCTCGATGCGGTCGCGCTCGGCGAAGCGACCGAGACCTGCCTGCGGCTCGAGGTCGAGCACCACCGTCAGGTGGGGCCGCAGGTCGCCGGTCGCCCAGCGATTGACCGCCTAGACCTCCACGACCGCCAGCGTGCGCCCCGCCCCTTGGTAGGCCAGCGCAGAATCGACGTACCGGTCGGTGATCACGACCTCGCCGCGGGCCAGCGCCGGGAGGACGACGTGGTCGACGTGCTCGGCCTTGTCGGCGGCGTAGAGCAGCGCCTCCGTGCGGGGGGACAGCTCGCCGGTCGCCGGGTCGAGCACGATGCGACGCAGCTCCTTGCCGACCGCGGTGTCACCCGGCTCGAAGGTCAGCAGCACCGTCTCGCCGCGCTCGACCAGCCAGTCGCGCAGCAGGCGCGACTGGGTCGACTTGCCGGCCCCCTCGCCGCCCTCGAAGCAGACGAAGAGTCCGCTGTCGGCGTACGTCCCTGCGCTCACGCGGACACCCTACGGGGCTGGGGGGACAGGACTCTGACGGTGACTGGTTTCGAGGCTCGCTCCGCTCGCACCTCAACCAGCATGACGGGCCCGCTCGCACCTCAACCAGCATGGCGGGCGCGCTCGCACCTCAACCAGCGAGACCCGGCTACTTCTTCTTGGCCGCCGACTTCTTCGCCGCCGTCTTCTTGGCCGGCGCCTTCCTGGTGGTCGCCTTCTTCGCCGTCTTCTTCGCGGCCTTCTTCGCCGGGCCCTTGGCGCGGCGCTCCGCGAGCAGCTCGGCGGCACGCTCGAGGGTGATGGCCTCGACCGAGTCGTCCTTGCGCAGGGTGGCGTTGTACTCGCCGTCGGTGACGTACTCGCCGAAGCGGCCCGCCTTGACCACGATCGGCTGGCCCGAGACCGGGTCGTTGCCGAGCTCCTTCAGCGGGGCGGTCGAGGCACGGCCGCGCTGCTTGGGCTGGGCGTAGATCGCCAGCGCCTGGTCGAGGGTGATGTCGAAGATCTGGTCCTCGCTGGCGAGCGAGCGCGAGTCGGTGCCCTTCTTGAGGTACGGGCCGTAGCGGCCGTTCTGGGCGGTGATCTCGACGCCGTCGGCGTCGGTGCCGACCACGCGCGGCAGGTCGAGCAGCTTGACCGCCTGCTCGAGAGTGACCGTGTCGAGCGTCATCGACTTGAAAAGCGACCCCGTGCGCGGCTTGGCCGACTTGGGCGCGTCCTCGGGGAGCTCCTCGGTGACGTACGGGCCGAAGCGGCCGTTCTTCGCGACGATCCGCAGGCCGGTGTCGGGGTGCTCGCCGATGACCTGCTCCTCGCCGGCCGGGTTGGCCAGGAGCTCCTTCGCCTTGGCGACCGTCAGCTCGTCGGGCGGCAGGTCGTCGGGCACGTTGGCGCGGATCGGGGCCCCCGACTCGTCGTCGCCGGGCGTCTCGACGTAGGGGCCGTACCGGCCGACCCGCAGGCTGATGCGGTCCTCGGGCTCGCCGATCGGGAAGGTCGCCATCTCCTTGGGGTCGATCTCGCCCAGCTCGGTGACCAGCGTCTTGAGGCCCACGACGTCACCGGCGCCGAAGTAGAAGCGGGCCAGCTCGGTCGAGCGGTCGCGATGGCCGGCGGCGATCTCGTCGAGGATGTCCTCCATGCCGGCGGTGAACTCGTACGACACCTGCCGCGGGAAGTGCTCCTCCAGCAGGCGCGTCACCGAGAACGCCAGCCAGGCCGGCACCAGCGCGGTGCCCTTCTTGTAGACGTAGCCGCGGTTGAGGATCGTGCCGATGATCGAGGCGTAGGTCGACGGGCGGCCGATCTCGCGCTCCTCGAGCTCCTTGATGAGCGTCGCCTCGGTGTAGCGCGCGGGCGGCTTGGTCTCGTGGCCCTCCGGCGACATGCTCGCCGCGGTGACCGCGTTGCCCTGCTCCAGCGCGGGCAGGCGCGTCTCGGCGTCGTCGCGGCGCTTGGACGCGTCGTCGATGTCCTCGACGTAGGCCTTGAGGAAGCCGTGGAAGGTGATCGTGCGACCGCTCGCGCTGAAGACCACGTCGCGACCGTCGGCCGCGGCACCGCCCAGGCGGATCGTGACCGAGTTGCCGACCGCGTCCTTCATCTGCGAGGCGACGGTGCGCATCCAGATCAGCTCGTAGAGGCGGAACTGCTCGCCCTTCAGCCCGGTCTGCGCCGGCGTGCGGAAGCTGTCGCCGGCCGGACGGATCGCCTCGTGCGCCTCCTGGGCGTTCTTGACCTTCGAGGCGTAGGTGCGCGGGGAGTCGGGGAGGTACTCGGCGCCGTAGAGCTCACGCACCTGGTCGCGCGCGGCGTTGACCGCGGCGCCCGAGAGCGTCGTGGAGTCCGTACGCATGTAGGTGATGAAGCCGTTCTCGTAGAGGCGCTGCGCGACCGACATCGTCACGCTCGCGCTCATGCCGAGCTTGCGGCTGGCCTCCTGCTGCAGCGTGGTCGTGCGGAAGGGGGCGTACGGCGAGCGGCGGTAGGGCTTGGACTCCACCGAGCGCACGTCGTACGCGGTGTCCGCCAGGCCGGCGGCCAGGGCCTCGGCGTCGGCGCGGCTGAGGTGGACGCGCTCCTTGCCCTTGAGCGACGCGTCGGTGTTGAAGTCGCTGCCCTGCGCGACACGGACGCCGTCGATGCTGTGCAGCTTGGCGGGAAACATCCGCGGGTCGTGGTTGCTGCCCGCGTCGAACGTGGCGTCGAGGTCCCAGTACGACGCCACCTTGAACTTCATCCGCTGGCGCTCGCGGTCGACCACCAGCCGGGTCGCGACGGACTGCACGCGGCCTGCGGACAGCCCCGACATGACCTTGCGCCACAGCACCGGGGAGACCTCGTAGCCGTAGAGGCGGTCGAGGATGCGCCGGGCCTCCTGGGCCTCGACGAGGTCGTCGTTGATGTCGCGGGGGTTGGCGACGGCCTCGAGGATGGCCGGCTTGGTGATCTCGTGGAACACCATGCGGTGCACCGGGAGGCCCTTGGGCGGCTTGAGCTCGTCGAGCAGGTGCCAGGCGATGGCCTCTCCCTCGCGGTCCTCATCGGTGGCGAGGTAGAGGGCGTCGGACTCCTTGAGCAGCTTCTTCAGCTTGGCGATGTGGCTCTTCTTGTCGCGGGGCACGACGTAGTAGGGCTCGAAGCCGTGGTCGACGTCGACCGCGAGGCGACCCCACGGCTGGTCCTTGATCTTGGCGGGGATCTCGGCTGCGTTGTTGGGGAGGTCGCGGATGTGCCCGATCGAGGACTCGACGACGTAGTCCGAGCCGAGGTAGCCACCAATGGTGCGCGCCTTGGCCGGCGACTCGACGATGACGAGCTTTGCCACTTCTACTCCTGCTTGCTGCTGCTCTGGAACGAACGGGCGTGGGGGGCCCGGCTCGGCAACCGTAGCGCCACCACCCGTCTGGACCACGCTCGATGGTCCACAGGCGGGGTGTGCGGGCGCCGTCGCGGGCCAGTTCCGGGGGTCACGGCCTGTGGACGAGGACGGCCCCCACGGGGCCTGTGGAGGACGCCGGCGGGCACTCGCTCTCCCGCGGCAGTCTCCTGGCTCGACGTCCACAGGACCACGGCTGAGGAGGCCCCCGATGTACTCGTCCGACCACGACCCCTGGCGGCTCACCGACGACCACGACGTCCCGTGGGAGCGTGAGTGCTCGTGGCTCGTCGACGGCCACGGCCTCGACTCCCGGCTGGTGGTCCAGGCGTGGGTCGACGGCCGCCTGGTCGAGAGCCGCACCGGCTCGGTGTCGGGCACCCGGTGGCAGCGGTGGGCCGACGAGTTCGACGACGCGGCGCGACCGAGACACCCCGTGGCCCCACCGACGCCGCCCCACGTCGCGGTGCTCGACTGGCTCGACCGGGTGGTCGGCGGGCGCGCCGCCCTGCTCGCGCTCACCGACGACCCGGGGCCGGCGCCGGCAGAGGCCGGCGGCGACCTGGCGGTCGAGGTGGGCCACCACCTCGAGCGCGTGTGCGCCACCTTCTTCGACGACGACCTGCGGGCCGCCTGCCAGCGGGCCCTCCTGGCGCTGGGCTCGGAGCGGGAGCGGCTCACCGCCGGGCTGACCACCAACGAGGTCGCCGCCGCCCTGCTCTGGAACGTCGGGCGTGCCAACCACGCCTTCACCGGCGGGGTCACCCAGCAGGCCGTCCAGCGCGAGCTGTGGACCCGCAAGCAGCTGTCGGCGTGCGGGCGGCGACTGCAGCAGCACCTCGCCGGCGTCAGCATCAGCCAGGCCCACCGGCCCCACCAGTGCCCGCCCCTCGAGCCGTACGCCAACCCCGACCTGCTCACACCGGCCACCCGCCGCCTGGTGATGCTCTGGCGCGACGCGGCCCTGGCCGATGCCCGTGAGTAGGGCCGGGCGCGACTCAGCGCAGCGAGAGGAAGCCCTCCTCCACGAGGCTGCGCACCGCCGGGAGATAGGTCGTGCGGAGGTCGGACTCGTCGCGCTCCAGGAGCTGGGCCAGGGCGCCGAGCAGCTGACCGGTCGTCAGGTCCCCGTCGCAGGCGCCCACGAACGCAGCCTCCACGGTGTCGGCGGTGCGGGCGCGGCGGAAGCCGCGCTGCTGGCGCAGCACGATCGCCTCGGGGTCCTCCGCCCCGGGACGCCCGACGGTCTCCTGCTGCACGTCGGAGCGCACCACCGGGCGGGCGCGGAGCAGGTCCTCGTCGGCCAGGCCAGCGAGGTCGCTCGCGGCGTCGCCCCACTCGAGGATCGCCGGGCCGAT
>JAJPEO010000358.1 GCA_021166815.1 Nocardioides sp. | reverse complement strand
GACGCCTCGCCGTCGGCTCGCCAGTGCGTCAGCTGAGACGCCGGCCTTCACGGCGGGTCAGTCGTTGTGCCACTCCCGGCGCGGCCCGGTGGCGGCGTCCTGCTGCTCCCGGCTCATGCGGGCGGAGGCCCACAGCGAGATCACGGCCGTCAGCGACAACGTGCCGACGATCACGACCAGTGAGAGCCAGATCGGGATCTCGGGGGCCCACGTGATGTTCTCGCCGTTGTTGATGAAGCCCAGCTCGTTGGTGTGCATCGCGTGCAGCACCAGCTTCACGCCGATGAACAGCAGCAGGAACGCCAGTCCGTACGACAGGTAGATCAGGCGCTCGAGCAGGCCACCGATGAGGAAGTAGAGCTGCCGCAGCCCCATCAGGGCGAAGATGTTGGCGGTCAGCACCAGGTACGGCTCCTTGGTGATGCCGAAGATCGCCGGGATGGAGTCGAGCGCGAAGAGCAGGTCGGTGGTGCCGAGGGTGAGGATCACGATGAACATCGGCGTGATCATGCGCTTGCCGTCGACCTTGGTGATCGCCGACTTGCCGTGCCAGTCCTTGGTGGCCGGGAAGGTCTTCTCGACCCAGAGCACGAGCTTGTTCTCCTCGTACTCGTCCTCGTCCTCGCCGCCCTCCTTCGCCAGCTTGACCGCGGTCCAGACGAGGAAGATGCCGAAGAGGTAGAAGACCCAGCTGAAGTTCTCGATGGCCGCCGCACCGACGGCGATGAAGATCGCGCGCATCACCAGGGCCATCACGATGCCGACCATGAGGGCGTACTGCTGCAGCTCACGCGGCACCGCGAACTTGCTCATGATGATGATGAAGATGAAGAGGTTGTCGATCGAGAGCGAGTACTCCACGAGCCAGCCGGAGAAGAACTCCAGCCCGGGCGTGGAGCCGGCGGTGAACCAGACGCCGAGGCCGAAGAGGATCGCCATCCCGACGTAGACCGACAGGTAGAGCGAGGCCTCCTTCATGCTCGGCTCGTGCGGGCGACGACCCACGATGGCGAGGTCGAACGTGAAGATCACGGCGGTCACGGCGAAGGTGACCATCCAGACCCAGGTGGGGACGTCCACGAAACAGTGCTCCTGTGAGGGGGTTGGGGGTGCGCCGGTGCTGCGCTCGCGAGCGCGCCGGAGGTCTCTTCCGCCGGCACCAGCCGACCGGCGACACCGGGTGGTCGGGCCTCGGCCCGCTGCACCGTGATGACGACGTCACCGTCGAGGAATACTCCCCTCCAGCGGTCGAGTCTGGCACGGCGCTGGTGATCGACGCCAACCCGAGGGGTCAGGCGCTCAGCGTCCGCCGTACGGCACGCCCATCGCGGCCAGCCTCTCGGCGCCCCCGTCGACGGCGGTGAGGACCCAGGGACCCCGGTCGGTGAGCGTGAAGGTGTGCTCGAAGTGGGCGGCGAAGGACCCGTCGGCGGTCGCCACGGTCCAGTCGTCCTCGAGCAGGTGGGTGCGCTTGCTGCCCAGCGTCACCATGGGCTCGACCGCGAGGGCCATGCCCTGGACGAGCTGGGGTCCACGGCCCTTGCGGCCGTAGTTGGGGACGTTGGGCGCCATGTGCATCTCCGAGCCGATGCCGTGACCGGTGTAGTCCTCGAGGATGCCGTAGCGGCCCGCTCCCCGGACGTGGGTCTCGATGGCGTGGGAGATGTCGGTGACGCGACCACCCAGGTGCGCCGCGGCCATGCCGCGCCACAGCGACTCCTCGGTGACCCGCATCAGCTCCGCGATCTCGGGAGCGACCTCGCCGACGGCGACGGTGATCGCGGCGTCGCCGTGCCAGCCCTCGACGATGGCGCCGCAGTCCACGGAGATGACGTCGCCCTCGCGCAGCACCCGGTCGCCGGGGATGCCGTGGACCACCTCGTCGTTGACCGAGGCACAGATGGTGGCCGGGAACGGCGGCACGCCGTAGCCCATGAAGCTGGGCACGCCGCCGTGGTCACGGATGTTGGCCTCGGCCAGCCGGTCGAGCTCGCCGGTGGTGGTCCCGGGGCGTACGGCAGCCCGCACGATCTCGAGCGTCTCCCCCACCAGGCGCCCGGCGACGCGCATCAGGTCGATCTGCTCGGGAGTCTTGATCTCCAGGCCGCGGTCGCGAAAGCCCACGCTGCGATCAGCCCTTGGTGGTGTCGAGGGCGTCGAAGATGCGCGAGGTGACCTCGTCCACCTGGCCCATGCCGTCGATCTCGACCAGGCAGCCGCGCTCACGGTAGACGTTGATCAGCGGCGCCGTCTCGTCGGCGTAGACCTGCTGGCGGGTGCGGATGACGTCCTCGGTGTCGTCGGCGCGACCCTGCTCCAGGGCGCGCTGGAGCAGGCGCTGGACGACCTCGTCCTGGTCGACGGTGAGCACGACCACGGCGTCGATGCTGCGACCGGACTCCTCGAGCATCGAGTCGAGCTCGTGGACCTGGGCCACCGTGCGGGGGTAGCCGTCGAGCAGGAAGCCGGGCGCGGTGTCGTCCTCGGCCAGGCGCGAGCGCACCATGTTGTTGGTGACCTCGTCCGGGACGTACTGGCCGGCGTCCATGTAGCGCTTGGCCTCGACCCCGAGCTCGGTGCCCTGGGAGACGTTGGCGCGGAAGATGTCGCCGGTGGAGATCGCCGGGATGCCGAACCGCTCGGCGATGAACGCAGCCTGGGTGCCCTTGCCGGCCCCGGGGGGGCCCATGATGATCAGACGCATTAGCGGAGGAACCCTTCGTAGTTGCGCTGCTGCAGCTGGCTCTCGATCTGCTTCACCGTGTCGAGGCCGACGCCCACCATGATGAGGATGGACGCGCCACCGAACGGGATCTCGTTGGAGGTGCCGAGGACGGCGATGGCCACGAGCGGGACCAGCGAGATGAGACCGAGGTAGAGCGCACCGGGCAGCGTGATGCGGGACAGAACGTAGTTGAGGTAGTCCTCGGTCGGCTTGCCCGCCCGGATCCCGGGGATGAAGCCGCCGTACTTCTTCATGTTGTCCGAGACCTCGTGGGTGTCGAAGGTGATCGAGACGTAGAAGTAGACGAAGAAGATGATCAGCGCGAAGTAGATGATCATGTAGATCGGGTCGTCGCCGCTGACGAAGTGGTCCGCGATGAAGTTCATGATCGCGCCCTGGGCGCCGTCCTCGCCTGCGGTCTGGCTGCCCTGGCGGAACTGCACGGCCATCGCGGGGAGGTACATCAGCGAGGCCGCGAAGATGATCGGGATGATGCCGGCCTGGTTGACCTTCAGCGGGATGTAGGTCGAGCTGCCGCCGAACATCTTGCGCCCGACCATGCGGCGGGCGTACTGCACCGGGATGCGGCGCTG
>JAJPEO010000355.1 GCA_021166815.1 Nocardioides sp. | reverse complement strand
GTCGCGTCGGCGCGTACCGGCACGTGACCCTGGCCGCTCCGGGGGTGCCGGAGCGGTTCCGGGCCGGGAACTTCGTCGTCGTCGCCGTGCCGGGTCACGTCGCCCCGCGGCCGTTGTGGATCCACCGGGTGCGCGAGTCCTCGGCGTACGGCCCGACGCTCGACGTCGTCGTCGATCCGCGCGGCGACGCCACTGCCTGGCTGGCCTCGCTGCAGGTGGGAGCCAAGGTCGCGGTCACCGGACCGCTGGGCCGCGCCTTCGCGCTGCCCAGGGACCCTGCGCGCTGCCTCCTGGTGGGGGAGGAGAGGGGCGCTGCGGCACTGTTCCCCCTGGCCGAGCGCCTACGTGAGCGGGGGGCGTCGGTCACCCTCGCGGTGGGGGCACGCGAGGAGTCCCGCCTGCTGTCCACCTCCGACGCCCGTCGCTGGGTGCGCAGCGTGAGCGTGTTCACCGAGGACGGCTCCGTGGGCATCGCGGGAGCCATCGCGGACCACGTGGCGGACCTGGTGGCCCGTAGCGAGGCGGAGGTCGTCTACGCCGCCGCCTCCCACGCGACGTTGCAGGTCGTGGCGTCCGTCGCCGAGTCTGCCGGCGTGTGGAGCCAGGTCGCCGTCGAGACGCCGATGGCGTGCGGCACCGGTCTGTGCCACGGGTGCGTCCTCCCGGTCGTCGGTGAGGACGGGATCGCCCGTACGGTCCGCACGTGCGTCGAGGGGCCGGTGCTCCGGGGCGACCGGGTCCGCTGGGAGGCGCTGTGAGCGCACGGCTGCCCGGCCCGGTCATGGTCGCGTCGGGGTGCGGCGGCACCGGGCGCGAGCTCGCCGCCTTCGTCGAACTCGACGGCCTCGACTTCGTCACGCGCACGATCACCCTCGACGCGAGGCACGGCACCCCCGGTGGCCGGTTCGAGGAGGTGCCCGGCGGCCTGGTCCACGCCACCGGCCTGCCCAACCCGGGCCTCGAGCACTTCCTGGCCACCGAGCTGCCGTGGCTGGTGCGCGCCGGCGCCCAGGTCCACGTCTCGATCACCGGCCGCACCCTGGGCGAGCACGCCGACCTCGCGCGCCGGCTCAGCCGCGCCCCCGGGGTGGCGGGTCTCGAGGTCAACCTCGGGGTCTCGGACACCGACGGACTGGGGTTGTTCGAGGTGCGCGAGCCCTTCCACGCGGCCAGCGTCGTCGCCGCCGTGCGACGCGAGTTCCCTTCCGACCGTCCGGTGCTCGCCAAGGTGCGACCCGACGTCTCCCGCGTGGTGGAGACGGCCCGTGCGTGCGTCGAGGCCGGTGCCTCCGCGATCGTCGTGGGCCAGGCGCTGCCCGCAGCCATGTCGCACGGCCGCGCTGCCGGCCTGAGCGGCCCCTGCCTGGCGCCCGTGACGTTGCGCTGCGTGGCCGAGGTCTCCCGGGCGGCGCCCGACGTCGTGCTGGTCGCCAGCGGGGGAGTGCACGACCTGGCCTCCGCCCGGAGCCTCCTCGACGCCGGCGCGAGCGCGGTGCAGATCGGCTCGGCCCTGTTCAACGACCCGACGTCCCTGGCCCGGCTGCGGGCCCGACTCCAGGAGGATGCATGACCACGTTCGGCACCCGTCTCGCCCGTGCGATCGACGAGCGCGGCCGGCTCTGCGTCGGGATCGACCCGCACGCCGGCCTGCTCCACGAGTGGGGCCTCGGCGACGACCTCGCCGGGCTGGAGCGCTTAGCGATGACCGCGGTGGAGGCGATGGCACCGGTGGCGGGCATCGTGAAGCCCCAGAGCGCCTTCTTCGAACGCTTCGGCAGCCGGGGGATCGCGGTGCTCGAGCGCGTCGTCGCCGACTCGCGTGCTGCGGGCGCACTCGTGCTGCTCGACGTCAAGCGTGGCGACATCGGCTCGACCAGCCAGGCGTACGCCGACGCCTACCTCGATCCCTCCTCGCCGCTCGCCTCGGACGCGATCACGGCCAGCCCCTACCTGGGCTTCGGCTCGCTGCAGCCCATGGTGGACGCGTGCGTCGCCCACGACGCGGGGTTGTTCGTGCTGGCCCTCACCTCCAACCCGGAGGGCCCGGAGGTGCAGCACGCGCGGGTGGGTGACGCGACGGTCGCCGGGACGATGCTCGGTCACCTGCGCGCACTCAACGCCGGGGCGGAGCCGATGGGGTCCTTCGGCGCGGTCGTCGGAGCGACGATCGGGCACACCGACGAGGACCTCGACATCGCCGGCCCCCTGCTCGTGCCCGGCTACGGCGCGCAGGGCGGCACCGTCGAGGACCTGCGCCGCATCTTCGGTCCCGCGGCGCCCCGGGTGCTGCCGAGCTCGAGCAGGGGCGTCCTCGGCGCCGGCCCTGATCCGCGTGCGCTGCGCGACGCTGTCCTGCGCGGCAACGACGAGGTCGCAGACCTGGGGTGAACGCGCCCCGGTGTGACGCTGGACACCGGTCCGCCGGTGGGGCACGCGGGGGCCGCCGACAGGCGGTGTCCACGGCCCTCGGCGCCGATTGCCTGCCTCGTCGGCGCGTGACTAGATTGAGCCGGGTCGCATCCCGTCGTCGAAGGACCGTTTCGTGGCCCTGCCCCCTCTGACTCCCGAGCAACGCCAGGCAGCACTCGACAAGGCTGCGGCGTCCCGTCGTGAGCGGGCCGAGGTGAAGAACCGTCTCAGGAACTCCGGCGGCTCGATCATCGACGTGGTGCGCGAGGGCCAGGACAACGAGGTCATCGGCAAGATGCGGGTGGTCGACCTGCTGCAGGCTGTTCCCGGCCTCGGCAAGGTGCGCGCCCGGCAGGTGATGGAGCGCCTCGGGATCGCCGAGAGCCGTCGCGTGCGTGGGCTCGGCGTCAAGCAGGTCGCAGCGCTGGAGCGCGAGTTCGGCCCCGATCGCCCGTGATCGCCGGTCACGGGTCCGCGCGCACGCGGCTCATCGTGCTCGCCGGCCCGACCGCGGTCGGCAAGGGCACGGTCGCGGCCCAGGTCCGTCGCAGCCACCCCGAGGTCTGGATCTCGGTGTCGGCCACCACCCGGTCGCCCCGACCCGGTGAGGTCGACGGGGTCCACTACTGGTTCGTCTCCGACGAGGAGTTCGACCGCATGGTCGAGGACGGCGAGCTGCTGGAGTGGGCCGTGGTCCACAAGGCAGCTCGCTACGGCACCCCGCGCGGTCCGGTCGAGGAGGCGTTGGCGGCAGGACGGCCGGCCATGCTCGAGATCGACCTGCAGGGAGCTCGCCAGGTCCGTACCACCATGCCCGAGGCGCTCTTCGTGTTCCTGAAGCCGCCGTCCTGGGAGGAGCTCGTCCGTCGTCTGGTGGGTCGCGGGACCGAGACCGAGGCCGAGCGCGAGCGTCGTCTGGAGACCGCGCAGGAGGAACTGGCCGCCGAGGCGGAGTTCGACATCACCATCGTCAACCACGAAGTTCACGATGCTGCCGAGGAATTGGTAGCCTTGATGGTTGGAGCACACACCGAAGATGTGCCCAGCCCGGACTCTGACTAGCGAGGCACTTGAATCGTGGCAGCTCCCACCATCGACGCTCAGGGCGTGACCAACCCCTCGATCGACGACCTGCTCGGCAAGACCGACAGCAAGTACAAGCTGGTGCTCTACAGCGCCAAGCGCGCTCGCCAGATCAACGCCTACTACTCCCAGCTCGGTGAGGGCCTCCTCGAGTACGTCGGCCCGCTCGTGGACACCCACGTCCAGGAGAAGCCGCTCTCCATCGCGCTGCGCGAGATCAACGAGGACCTCCTGACCTGCGAGGACATCGACCCGGCAGCCGAGGCGGCCCTGGCCGCCGAGCAGGCCTCCGACTCCGGCGAGTGATCCGGAACCTCCGGTGACCTCCCACGTCGTCCTGGGCGTGTCCGGCGGGATCGCCGCCTACAAGGCGTGCGAGGTGCTCCGTCGCTTCAGCGAGTCCGGCCACGACGTGACCGTGGTCCCGACGGCGAGCGCGCTGGAGTTCGTCGGTGCGCCCACGTGGGCCGCGCTCTCCGGCAAGCCGGTCGCCTCGGACGTGTGGAACCAGGTGCACGAGGTGCCCCACGTCCGCATCGGCCAGTCCGCCGACCTCGTGCTGGTCGCGCCGGCCACCGCCGACCTGATGGCGAAGGCCGCCCACGGCATCGCCGACGACCTGTTGACCAACACGCTGCTCACCGCGCGCTGCCCGGTGGTCTTCGCGCCCGCCATGCACACCGAGATGTGGGAGCACCCCGCCACCCAGGCCAACGTCGCGACCCTGCGTGAGCGTGGGTGCGTCGTGATCGAGCCGGCGGAAGGACGCCTGACCGGCGCCGACACCGGCAAGGGGCGCCTGCCCGACCCCGTCGAGATCTACGAGGTCGCCTCCGCGGTGCTCGCCCGAGGCGGCGCTGCGCTCGACCTCGACGGACGCAGGGTCGTGGTCTCGGCCGGCGGCACCCGCGAGTACCTCGACCCCGTTCGTTTCCTCGGCAACCGGTCCTCCGGACGCCAGGGCTACGCCCTGGCGCGGGCGGCGGCCGTGCGTGGAGCCGAGGTGACGCTGATCAGTGCCAACGCCTCGCTGCCCGACCCGGCCGGGGTGAAGGTCGTGCGGGTCGAGACCACCGCCGAGCTCCGCGAGGCGGTGCTCGCCGCGGCCGCGGGAGCGGATGCCGTCGTGATGGCCGCCGCGCCGGCCGACTTCCGGCCCACGCACTCGAGCGAGGCCAAGATCAAGAAGGCCGACGACGGCTCCTCGCCCGTGGTCGAGCTCACGCAGAACCCCGACATCCTGGCCGAGATCTCCGGCGACAGGCTGGCTGAGGGCCAGGTCGTCGTCGGGTTCGCCGCCGAGACCGGCGACGCCGACGGGGGAGTGCTCGACCATGCTCGCGCCAAGCTCGCCCGGAAGGGCTGCGACCTCCTGGTCGTCAACGACGTCAGTGGTGGCGCGGTCTTCGGCAGCGAGGAGAACCAGGCCGTCATCCTCGGGAGCGACGGCTCGCTGGCGGAGGTGCCCCGCGGCACCAAGACCGCCCTCTCCAACGTGATCTGGGACCAGGTCATTCGTCGATTCGCGTCCTGAGACGCCCGTCTTGGATGCTGGTCGACAGGTAACGTCGTACGACGCAACACCCGACACTCGCGGAAGTGAGCAACACGTGGCTGGACGCCTCTTCACCTCGGAGTCTGTGACCGAGGGTCACCCCGACAAGATCGCCGACCAGATCAGCGACACGATCCTCGACTACCTCATGGCCAACGACGACGACCGGGCCAGCCTGCGCGTCGCCGTCGAGACCCTGCTGACCACCGGGCTCGTCGTGGTCGCCGGCGAGGTGCGCACCAACGCCTACGCCCCGGTCGCGGACCTGGTCCGCACCAAGGTGCTCGAGATCGGCTACGACAGCTCCGACAAGGGCTTCGACGGCGCGTCCTGCGGCGTCCAGGTCGCGATCGGCGCCCAGTCGCCCGACATCGCCCAGGGTGTGGACAACGGCATCGAGCACCGGGTGGACTCCTCCGAGGACGAGCTCGACCTGCGTGGCGCCGGTGACCAGGGCCTGATGTTCGGCTACGCCTGCGACGACACCCCCGAGCTCATGCCGTTGCCGATCTCCATCGCGCAGCGCCTCGCCGAGCGCCTGTCGGCCGTGCGCAAGGACGGCACGCTGGCCTACCTGCGCCCCGACGGCAAGACCCAGGTCACCATCGAGTACGACGAGGACGACCGCCCGGTGCGCGTCGACACAGTGGTGCTCTCGACCCAGCACGCCGCCGATGTCGAGCACACGACGCTCGAGGCCGACATCAAGCAGCACGTCATCGACCCCGTCCTGGCGACCTTCGACATCCCGTCCGAGGGCTACCGCATGCTCGTCAACCCCACCGGCAAGTTCGTCGTCGGCGGCCCGATGGGCGATGCCGGACTGACCGGCCGCAAGATCATCGTCGACACCTACGGCGGCATGGCCCGCCACGGCGGCGGCGCCTTCTCGGGCAAGGACCCCTCGAAGGTCGACCGCTCCGCCAGGCCCGCGGCCACCACGTTCTTGGCGACCCAGCGCAGCGCGTAGGCCGCCGAACGGTCCACCTTGGACGGGTCCTTGCCGGAGAAGGCCCCGCCGCCGTGGCGGGCCATGCCGCCGTAGGTGTCGACGATGA
>JAJPEO010000308.1 GCA_021166815.1 Nocardioides sp. | reverse complement strand
CGCGGCCGAGGCCGTCGCCGTGCCGCTCGCCGCGCAGGTGGCGTGCACGCCGGTGGTGGCCGCGATCTCCGGCGACGTCAGCCTCGTCGCCGTCGTCGCCAACCTGCTGGTGGCCCCGGCCGTGGCGCCCGCGACGGTGCTCGGGCTGGGTGGAGGGCTCGTCGGCCTGGTCTGGCCCGCACTGGGCAGTGCCGTGGCGGCGCCGGGCGCCTGGTCGGCCGGCTGGATCATCGCGGTCGCCCGCCGGGCCGCGGCGCTCCCGACGCCGTCGATCGAGTGGGGGAGCGGCCCGCTGGCCCTCGCCGTGCTGACCGCCCTGTGCGTGGCGGGTGTCGCGGTCGCTCCCCGGCTGCTGCGCCACCGGGCTACGGCGATGGGCTGCTGCGCGCTCATGGTGACCGCGGTCCTGGTGCGGGTGCCGGCGCCGGGATGGCCGCCGGAGGGCTGGGTCCTCGTCATGTGCGACGTGGGGCAGGGCGACGCCCTCGTGGTCAACGCGGGTCCCCGCGCCGCCGTCGTCGTCGATGCCGGCCCCGACCCGGCCTCCGTCGACCACTGTCTCGACGCCCTCGGCGTGACCCGGGTGCCGCTGGTCGTGCTCACCCACTTCCACGCCGACCATGTCGAGGGGCTGCCGGGCGTCCTGGACGGGCGCGCGGTCGGGGCGGTGGAGTCGACCTGGCTGGCCCGACCTGCCTCCGGCGTCGCCGCCGTACGCCACGCCCTGGCCGGCCTCCCGGCGGTGTCCCCTTGGGGGCAGGCCCGCGAGGTGGGGCGGGTCCGGATCCAGCCGGTCTGGCCCCCACCCCAGGGCGCGCGTCCTGCGGGAGGGGACAGCGCGGCCAACGACCACAGCGTCGTGCTGCTCGTGGACGTCGACGGGGTCCGCCTGCTCCTGACCGGTGACGTCGAGCCTCCGGGGCAGGGAGCCCTGCGTCGCACCCTCGCGGGGCTCCACGTCGACGTCGTGAAGGTGCCCCACCACGGGAGCCGCCACCAGGACCTGCCGTGGCTGACCGGACTGGGAGCGCGACTGGCGCTCGTCTCCGTGGGGGAGAACAACGACTACGGGCACCCGTCCGTCCCCGTGCTGCAGGCGCTCGAGGCCACGGGCGCGCAGGTGTGGCGTACCGACCGGAGCGGGGACGTCGCCGTCGTCGTGGACGCGGGGGCGGTGGCTGTCGCTGCCCGCGGCTAGGGTGACGACACCATGGCAACGACTCCCAGCGCGAAGCAGGTCCTCGGACGCGTCGTCCTCGTGACGGGCAAGGAGGAGTTCCTCGCCGAGCGCACCGTGGTGTCGGTGCGCGCCGCGGTGCGGGCCCACGACCCGGAGGCGGAGATGGCCGACGCCCCGGCGTCGGGCCTGACCCTGGCGTCGCTGGGTGAGATGTCGGCACCGTCGCTGTTCTCGTCCACGCGCTGCGTCGTCGTGCGGGGCCTGGAGGACCTCCCCGACGAGTCCGTCGACGGGCTCCTCGACTACTGCGCTGCTCCGGTCGAGGACGTGGCGCTCGTGCTGGTCCACTCCGGCGGGCAGCGCGGCATGGGCGTGGTCAACAAGCTGAAGAAGCTCAAGGACTCCGTCACCGAGGTCAAGTCCGAGGAGGTCAAGGCCTCGGCGTTGCCGCAGTTCGTCACCGCCGAGGTGTCCTCGCGCGGCGGCCGCATCGCGGCGGACGCGGCGGCCTTCCTCATCCAGGCGGTCGGGCATGACCTGCGCTCGCTGGCAGCAGCCGCCGACCAGCTGGTCAACGACTTCCCCGACGAGCAGCTCACCGTCGAGCGCGTCCAGCGCTACTTCGGCGGACGCGCCGAGGCGAAGTCCTTCGCCGTGGCCGATGCCGCCTTCGCCGGACGCCGGGCGGTGGCGCTCGAGGAGCTGCGGTGGGCGCTGGACACGGGTACCTCCCCGGTGCTGGTCACCTCGGCGATGGCCGGCTCGGCGCGCAGCCTGGCCCGGTTCATGGGGGCGCCGCGGGGCGCTCGAGACGGTGATCTGGCCCGTGAGCTGGGGGTGCCTCCGTGGAAGGTCCGGCAGGTGCGCGACGCCTCGCGCGCGTGGACGCCCGAGGGGATCGCCCAAGCGGTACGGGCGGTGGCCGTCGCCGACGCCGACGTCAAGGGTCAGGCCAGCGACGCGTCGTACACGCTCGAGCGCCTGGTGCTCACCGTGGCGTCCCTGCGCGAGCCCCGCTGAGCCGGAGCGCTCCGGGGGCCCGAAATGCAGCAGGCGCTCTCGCCTGACAGGGTCAGGGAGAGCGCCTCACGGCAGGGGCTCGGCTCAGAGAGCAGCGGCCTTCTTGGAGATCGCCGACTTGCGGTTGGCGGCCTGGTTCTTGTGGATGACGCCCTTGGAGACGGCCTTGTCGAGCTTCTGCGTCGCCTCGCGGGCAGCCACGACGGCGGCGTCCTTGTCGCCCGCCTCGGCGAGCTCGCGGAACTTGCGCACAGCGGTCTTCAGGCTCGACTTGACGGCCTGGTTGCGCTGGCGGCGCAGCTCGTTGGTGCGGTTGCGCTTGATCTGGGACTTGATGTTCGCCACGAAAGAATCCTTGTGAATCGATGCGGTCTGAGAAGAAGTCGATGGTGCTGTCGGCTGCCGGACAACCCAGATAGAGGGTCGGGCGCCGGACACGCAAGGTCAGAGACTACCCGCCACCGGGGGAGGCGCCCAAATCGCGTGGTGCTGACGCCCCAGCGGTGGGTGAGCCACATTCTCACACCGCCGCAGGTGGCTCACTCACCGCCGGGGTCGACGACACGCCGGTACGCCGTCCCTGGCGGTGGGCCAACCACATTCTCCAGGGGTGAAAGGTGGCTCACTCACCGCTCGCCGGGGGAGCGGGACCGGTCGGGATCAGGACCAGCCGCGGCGCTCGCACAGCCAGTTCCAGCACACCTCGCCCTGCCACCTCTGGTGGTCGCGGATCCAGGGCGAGGTGGGAGGCACCGGCAGGTCCGCCTGGCTGAGGAAGTACCCGACGTACACGGCCAGCATGACGTCCACGTGCTCCGGGTCGACCCCTTGGAAGAGGCGACGGGAGGCCATCACCTCGTCCACGTCCAGGCCGTCGCCCCGCGGCCCGATGAGCGCGGCGAAGGAGTCGAACCAGGAGCACCCGCGCACCGGCCAGTTCCAGTCGCACACCAGCGCGCGTCCGTCGGAGTCGATGAGGACGTTGTCCGCGCGCACGTCGGTGTGGACCATCGTGTCGCCGGCGCAGGCCTCGACGTAGCGCGCGGCCAGGGCGGCGGCCTCCTCGAGGTGGGGCAGGTCCGGTCGCCTACGCCGTACGTCGTCCCACCCGGCCACCAGCGGTGCGAGGTCGGTGGCCGCGTCGTCGAGGTCCAGCCCGGCCGGCGGGGGAGTGAGCTCGTCGGCGACGACCTCGAGCGCGTCGAGGACGGCATCGAGGTCTCCCCGTTGCCAGGGGCGCTGGGGCGTGCTGCCGGCGACGTAGTCGATGCCGAGCACCACCCAGTCGTCGTCGAGGTGCCACTTCAGCCGTGGGGCGGGCACCGCGGGCGGGAGTGCCGCGAGCTTGCGGGCCTCCTCGCGGTAGGAGTCGGCGAACAGCCGTTGGGCCTTGACCGAGGCGGCCTTCACGAAGTGGCGCGAGCCGTCCTCGCAGACCAGCACGCTCGCGAACCCGGGGGTGAAGCCGGAGTCCTGCGAGATCGCCTTGGCAACGGGGGACCCGCACTTGCGCTCGATCCACGTGCGCAGGTTCGGCGGGAGGAAGGACCACTGCAGCCGGCGGGCGCTCGCGTCGGCGGGGACGGGGTAGGGCTCCAGCGTGGTCATGGTGGCCACCTTCGCAGAAACAATGGGCTGGACACGGCGACGACACTGGGGGCATGCCTGAGTTCGTCCTCCCCACCGTCGCCGTGCAGGCCTCCTTCCTCAGGGCCATGGAGGAGTTCCGTGCGGAGGGCGTCAGCGACTCCCAGACCGCCGCCTGGATCGACGCGTTCGGTGGGGACTGGTCCTCGGAGGCCGGGTTCGCGCGATTCGTGGCCGCCCTGCGTGAGGACGAGCTCGAGGAGACTCCCCGCGCGGCCAACCGGGTGCCGTGCACGACCCTGTGGTGGGTTGACGGCGCGGAGTACCTCGGGCGGCTCGCGATCCGTCATCGCCTCAACGACCAGCTGCTCGAGCTGGGCGGCCACATCGGCTACGACGTGCGCCCCAGCCGCCGGTGCGAGGGGCACGCCACGGCGATGCTCAGGGAGTCCCTGCCGCATGCGCGCTCCCTCGGCGTCGACCCGGCGCTGCTGACCTGCGACCACGACAACGTGGCCTCGATCAGGGTGATCGAGTCGGCCGGGGGAGTGTTCGAGGACCGCCGGGCGGACAAGCTGAGGTACTGGGTGCCGACCGGCCCGGGTCGCTCCCAGGCGCCGGTGGTGCGCTGATGGGCGCACTGCACCTCTCCCGAGCCACGCTGGAGCCCTTCGGGCCGGCAGGGGCGTTCCTGCTGGGCGACGACCAGGTCGCCGAGCTCGGCGGCGGTCGGCGCGCGGCCGTGGTCGTGACCGTCGGTGACGCGTCGGTGCGCGTACGCCTCAGCGTCATGGGCGGGGAGAACTGCATCGGGCTCAGCAAGGCGAACCGGGCGGCCCTCGGCGTCGAGGTGGGTGACGTCGTCGACGCGGTCGTCTCCCTCGACGAGGAGCCACGCGAGGTCGACGTGCCGCCGGAGCTGGCCGCGGTGCTCGCGGCCGAGCCGGAGGCGAGGGCTCGGTACGACGCCCTCGCCTACACCCACCGCAAGGAGTTCGCGACCTGGGTGGCCGAGGCCAGGCGCCAGGCGACCCGGGACCGTCGGGCTGCGCAGACCCTCGACATGCTGCGCGAGGGCCGTACGCGCTCCTGACGGGGACGTCCCCACGAGGAGGAGGCCCGCGCTGTCGGTTCGGCGGACCTGACGCGGCGTGGAAGAATGTTGCGATCCGCGTGACCCGACCCGCAGCCCGATCCCGAAAGCACTCCGTGAGCCTGAAGAACGTGCCCCAGCCGGGCTCGACCGACCCCGCGATCATCCGCAACTTCTGCATCATCGCGCACATCGACCACGGCAAGTCGACCCTGGCTGACCGCATGCTCCAGCTGACCGGCGTGGTCGACGAGCGGGCAGCGCGCGCGCAGTACCTCGACCGCATGGACATCGAGCGCGAGCGGGGCATCACGATCAAGTCCCAGGCCGTGCGGATGCCGTGGACGGTCGCCGAGGGCAACGCGGAGGGAGCCGAGCCCGGCACCTACATCCTCAACATGATCGACACCCCGGGCCACGTCGACTTCACCTACGAGGTGTCCCGCTCGCTCGAGGCCTGCGAGGCCGCGATCCTGCTGGTCGACGCCGCCCAGGGCATCGAGGCGCAGACGCTGGCCAACCTCTATCTCGCGATGGGCGCCGACCTCCACATCATCCCGGTGCTCAACAAGATCGACCTCCCGAGCGCCAACGTGGAGAAGTACGCCGCCGAGCTCGCCGGCCTGGTCGGCTGCGAGCCCGAGGAGGTGCTGCTGACCAGCGCCAAGACCGGTGTGGGCGTGGAGGCGCTGCTCAACGAGATCGTCAAGCAGACCCCACCGCCGGTGGGTGACGCCGATGCCCCGGCCCGCGCCCTGATCTTCGACTCCGTCTACGACACCTACCGCGGCGTGGTGACCTACGTCCGCGTGGTCGACGGCAAGCTCAGCCACCGCGACCGCATCAAGATGATGTCGACCAACGCCGTGCACGAGATGCTCGAGGTCGGCGTGATCAGCCCGGAGCCGGTGAAGTCGGGGGAGATCGGCGTCGGCGAGGTCGGCTACCTGATCACGGGCGTGAAGGACGTGCGCCAGTCGCGTGTGGGTGACACCGTCACCTCGCAGCACCACGGCGCCACCGAGCCCCTCGGCGGCTACAAGCACCCCAACCCGATGGTCTACGCGGGGCTCTACCCCATCGACGGCGACGACTACCCCACGCTGCGTGACGCGCTCGAGAAGCTCCAGCTCAACGACGCGGCGCTGGCCTACGAGCCGGAGACCTCGGGCGCGCTGGGCTTCGGCTTCCGCTGCGGCTTCCTGGGCCTGCTCCACATGGAGATCACGCGCGACCGCCTCGAGCGCGAGTTCAACCTCGACCTGATCTCCACCGCCCCCAACGTGGTCTACCAGGTCGTGATGGACGACGGGTCCGAGCACGAGGTGACCAACCCCAGCGAGTACCCCGAGGGCAAGGTCGCCGAGGTGCGGGAGCCGGTGGTCAAGGCCACGATCCTCGCTCCGGCCGACTTCATCGGCACGATCATGGAGCTCTGCCAGACCAAGCGGGGCAGCCTGCAGGGGATGGACTACCTCTCCGAGGACCGCGTGGAGATGCGCTACACCCTGCCCATGGGCGAGATCGTCTTCGACTTCTTCGACCAGCTGAAGTCGCGCACCAAGGGCTACGCCTCCCTCGACTACGAGCGCTCGGGCGACCAGTCGGCGGACCTGGTGAAGGTCGACATCCTCCTGCAGGGGGAGCCGGTGGACGCGTTCTCGGCGATCGTGCACCGGGACGCGGCGTACTCCTACGGCGTGATGATGGCCTCCAAGCTCAAGGACCTCATCCCGCGCCAGCAGTTCGAGGTGCCGATCCAGGCCGCCATCGGTGCGCGGGTCATCGCGCGAGAGACCATCCGCGCGATCCGCAAGGACGTGCTGGCCAAGTGCTGCGGCGGTGACATCAGCCGCAAGCGCAAGCTGCTGGAGAAGCAGAAGGCGGGCAAGAAGCGGATGAAGAACATCGGCTCGGTGGAGGTCCCGCCGGAGGCGTTCGTCGCCGCGCTGTCCACCACGCAGCCTGCGGAGAAGTCGGGCAAGAAGTAGGGATCTTCCCCGG
>JAJPEO010000287.1 GCA_021166815.1 Nocardioides sp. | reverse complement strand
CCGGGGACGGTGGTCGCGCTCGGCGTCGCGCTCCGGCACCTCGGCCGGGTCACCGGGGACTCCCACGGCGATGCCGGTGAGGACGCGGTGGGTGGCCGGCAGCTCGAGCGCCGTGGCCATCGCCTCGCGGTCGAAGCCCGCGAACTGGTGGGCGTGCAGGCCCATCGCCCGAGCTTGCAGCGTCAGGTGGGCGGCCGCCTGGCCGACGTCGTGGAGGGCGTACTCCGACATGCGCGCGCGGGGGTCGTCGGGCTCGGCGTGGACCAGCGCCGCGGTGACGAACACGACCGAGGCCCGCGGCACCCAGCCCGCGTTGCCACGGCTCAGCGTGGGGACGAGCCGGTCGTGGTTGGCACTGCGGCGCTCGCAGACGAAGAACGTCCACGGCTGGAAGTTGCCGGCGCTCGGCGCCCATTGCGCGGCCCGGAGCAGGGTCTCGACCTCGGCGTGGTCGAGGCGGTGCTCGGTGTCGAAGACGCTGGGGCTCCAGCGCGACCGCAACGGCTCGGCGAGGTTCTCGGCACTGGGCTGGGGCGCTCGGATCACGGGGCCAGTATGTCCGCGGGCTCCAACGGCTCGTCCGGGCTCGTCGTCACGACCTCCGACAGGGCGCGGTAGAAGCGGGTGGTGAAGGCGAGCAGCACCACCGCGACCATCACCACGCCGCTGGCCAGGAAGACCAGGGCCACGCCGCGCATCTCGCCGTGGCCCAGCAGGGGCGCTAGCAGGTCGCGCCCGGCGGGCGTACGGCTCCACGGGATGACGAGGTACTCGGCGACCGGGCCGATGGCGAACGCCGTGATCGGCGCGGCCCCCACCTCGACCGCCTGCGCGAAGCCGAAGACGCGGCCCTGGCGCGGGAGGGGCACGACCTTCTGGATGACCGTCTGCTCCGCGGCCTCGACCGCGGGGATGATGCCCATGTAGAGCCAGATGCCGGCGATGTAGAGCCAGGCCCACTCGCGGACCGTGAACAGCGCGCCGATCAGGCCCATCAGCACGAGCAGCCGGAGCATCGTGCGCAACGGGTTGCGGCCCAGCCCGAGCCGCGACACCACCACTCCGCCGGCGATGAACCCCGTGGCGGTGACGCCGTACACGAGTCCCCAGGCCTCCACCGAGAACATCTCCAGGCCGTACGGGTCCATCAGCGACATGTAGACGCCGCCCAGGAGGTTGTTGAAGCAGGCCAGCAGGATCAGCGCGAGCAGCCCGGGCACGGCATGGATCGCGGCGAGGCTGCCGGCGAGGTCGACCTTGCTGCGGGTCGGGTCGTGCACGATCTCGGGCTCGTCGATCCGCACGAGCGTGAGGTGGGCCGCCGCGATCGCGAGCCCGGCGACGGCCAGGGCGATCGTCCAGCCCATGCCCAGCAGGCCGACGGAGAGCCCGGAGAAGATGCTGGTCACCAGGAAGCCGACGCCCTGCACCGCCCCGACGGCGCCGTTGGCCTGGGCGTGCTGCTCCTGTGGCACGAGGATCGTGACCGTCGTCGACAGGGCGATGTTGCGGGCGTTCTCCACCACCCCGCCGCACAGGACGATCGCGGTGAACAACCAGAACCACGGACCGCCCATGTCGAGGATGCGGTCGGGGCCGACGGCAACGTACAGGCCCCCGGCCAGGGCGAAGGACACCAGGGCGACAAGGGTCGCGACCCACATCACGCGCAGCTTGCGGACGTGGTCGACGTAGGTGCCGAAGGGGATGCCGGTGATGGCGATCAGCAGCATGAAGGCGCCGCCGACGATCGACGTCGCCAGCACCGAGCGCGTGCCGAGGTAGACCCAGAAGGTCAGCGCGAACCACAAGAAGCTGGTCGTGACGTTGGCCAGCAGCGTGTTGACGAGCACCCTCGTGAACTGTCGCGGCATCCGCTCCCCCTGTAGGTCCACACCCAGCATCACAGGGCTCGGGCGCTCGCGCCACGGGGTTCGCGAGCCGTGGGGGTCACTCGAAGACGAACAGCTCCATCAGGGCGACCACGGCGACGACTCCGGGGAACGTCACGAGGGGCAGCCACAGCCTGGCCCACTCCCCGTGGCGCAGCCCGGCGACGACCGCCATGAGCATCGCCGTGAGCGAGCCGAAGAGGCCGACGAACAGGCCCACCACGACGGTGAACCCGACCCAGTTGTCCGAGACGGCGTCCTCGCCGAAGGCAGCCCACACGCCCCCGAAGAGCACGGCCGCCACCACCAGGACGACCAACGATGCGATCGCCAGCACCCGGGCCGCGTGACCACCCGGTGCGAGTGCACCAGTCGTGTTCATGACGAGCACCTCCTTCGTCCGGTGTCACCGGCTTCCACGCTAGGCGTGCCCACCCCCACGCGGCAGGGTCCAAGGTCACCGCACCTGGTCTAGATAGGTGGTTCGGGCGGTCTGCTGCTGCGCTACCGTCAAGGAGCCTTCAAGGCCTGGTGCGCAATGGTTGGACTTTCTCGGGGGTTCGCCCCAGCCATGCTCCGCCTCGTGAACGACGTTCTCGAGGCACTCGACTGCGGGACCGACGCGCGCAACCACCTGTGCGCGGGGGTGGCCGAGCTCTTCGAGTGCGCCGCCATCGGCCATGCGTACGTCGACGGTGTCCAGCCGTTCTGGTCGGTGTGCCTCTGGCGTGCGGCGCGGGAGGGAGCCCGGTCCCTGGTCCTGGCCGGGGACCACGACGTTCCCGGAGCGCGCGACGCGGAGTGGACCGCCAGCACCTGTCGGCGGGTGACCCTGGACTGGATGGTGATGCCGTACCTCGCCGAGCTGCCGCTGACCCGGGAGACGTCACGCTTCTCGGTGCTGGTGCTGGGTCGCGACCACCCCTTCGGGCTGGAGGACACCCGACGCGTCGACTCGGCGCTGCACCCGCTGACGCTCGTCGAGCACGTGGTCCTGCGCCTGGAGCCGCCGCGTCCCCCCGGGCCGGCCCTCCCACGGGCGAGCGTGTCCCTGACCGACCGCGAGATGGACGTCCTCGCGCTGCTGGCACAAGGACTGCTCGCGCGCTCCATCGCCCAGCGCCTGCTGGTCTCCGAGCGCACCGTCCACAAGCACCTGGGCAACCTCTACCGGAAGCTCGGCGTCCACGACAGGCTGCTGGCGGTGTCGCGTGGGCGTGAGCTCGGGCTGCTCCCGGCGACGGACGAGCCCCGTACCGGAGGGTGGTAGTTCTGCGCATTGCCGCTCCGGGCCGGTGCGCCGTTCACTTCTGGGATGAAGCACCACCTGGTGGTCAAGCTGCGCACGGCAGTGGCCGAGCCGGTGCCGATCCCGGACTGGCAGCGGTTCATCACCGACAAGTCCGTCGTCGTCACCTCGTTCCTGCCCGAGGTGGACCAGGTGCTGCACGGCTCGGGTCGTGAGTTCTGGGTCACCCACGAGTACGCACCAGCCGGCACCGGGTGGAGCGAGGTCGAGCGTCACCACGGGCTCGACCGCACCTACCGCCTCGTGCTGGCAGACGACACGACGCGGCTGCCGGACGCCACGCTGGCTGCGATCAGCGGGCTCCCGCAGGTGGAGTCGTGTCACCAGCTCGAGGTCGTCCGGACCCCGGTGCCCGACCGCGCCGAGCTCGCCGCGCCGGCGTCGACCGCCGAGGTGCACGAGGACCTGATCGGGCTCGGTTTCGCGCACGCCCTGACCCGCGGTCGTCCCGACGTCCGGGTCGCCGTGCTGGACACCGGCGTGAACCTCGACCATCCCGAGATCCGCGGCAAGGTCGTGGCGCGGGCCGACTTCGTCGACCTGCACGGCTTGGACACCTCCTCGTTCGTGGGTGACCACCTGGGCGTCGACGACGACCCCGAGGACGAGCTCGGGCACGGCACCCACGTGGCCGGGATCATCGCCGGCGAGGGGGCCCGGATGCCGGTCGGGCTGGCCCCCGGGTGCCGCCTCATGGCGGTGCGGGTCCTCGCGACGCTGCGCGCCGGCGACGGGCTGCAGGGTGCGGGGATCGTCGACAACATCAACCCCGCGATCAAGTGGGCCACCGACCAGGGTGCCGAGGTCATCAACATGAGCCTGGGCATCCGCCACACCGGCGGAGGGCTCCCGCACCAGGACGTCATCCGGTACGCGCTCAGCCACGGCGTCACCGTGGTGGCCGCCAGCGGCAACGACGGCGCGGACACCAAGTACTACCCCGGAGCCCTGCCCGGCGTCGTCGCGGTCGGTGCCGTCGACGACGCGGGGAGCGTCGCCGGCTTCACGTCGTACGGCGCGCCGATCTCGGTCGTCGCCCCGGGCGTCAACATCCTCAGCTCCTACGCCCGCGGCCGGTACGCCGTCGCCTCGGGCACCTCGCAGGCCGCACCGGTCGTCGCCGGCGCCGTCGCCCTGTTCAAGTCGTACGGCCGCGACCGCGGCCGTGACCTCGACGCCGCGGCCGTCCTCAGGCTGCTGCGCGAGACCTCGGACCGGATCGACAGCCAGCCCCGCAGTCGCCACGCGGGGTACGGGCTGATCAACCTGACCGACTCGTTCAAGTGGCTGCTCAACTCGCTCAACTAGCACGCAGGAGACACCGATGGCACCCAACCCGAACGGCACCGCCACCCGCTTCGGCGCCGAGCCGACGAGCATCGGGCGCTTCCGCCTGAGTCGCGCGACCGCCTCGATGCAGGGCTTCACCCCGGGTCTCGACCCGTCGGTGCAGGCCGAGCTCGACCACCTCGACGGGCTGCTCCAGAGCCGCATCGTGGACGGGGCTGACCATCGCGCCACGCTGAAGGACTGGGCCGGCAAGCCGCTCCACCCGACGCGCTACACCGACCGCGGGCAGACCCCGGAGTGGGAGAAGGGCACCCTCGTCGCGATCCTCGAGGGCCAGCAGGTCAACGACAAGGACGAGACCGTCGCCGAGGTCCTCGACCGCGACACCGCGCTCGCCCAGGTGCGCTACGCCTTCGACGAGGAGGTCTCCGACCGCTACCACGAGCTCGACGTGGCCCAACGGGCCGTGCTCGACCGACGGGGGCTCCGGGACCTGCTCGTCGCGCGGGGCACGCTGGTCCGAGGCATCACCAACGTGCAGGCGCTGTTCAACTTCGTGGCGACCAGCGCCACGGGCGTCGCCGACGTCGTCGACTACGCGCTCGTGGGTGCCGCCCGCAAGTGGGTGTCGGTGAAGCAGCTGAACATCGCCGGCATCCGCGACGACGACGGCGCCGCGGTACGGGCGCTGCGCGAGGCGCGGCTCAGCGTCACCGAGATGAGCTTCGAGCCGAGCGTGGAGCGGCTGCTCGAGGGCCACGTCGAGAACGCGAGGTACGAGAAGTACATCAGCGACGCGAAGGTCACCTGGCTCACCGACGGCCAGCACGACGCCCTCGTGACGAGGCTGAAGTCCTCGCCGGTCACCGATGCGAACTACAAGCAGCTGGTGCCCCTGTACGCGGCCCAGATCGCCGAGTCCGAGTACCCCGACTCCGGCGTGGGCACCGACCCCGGCGACCCGTTCCAGGTCGACTTCTTCAGCGAGAGCACCAGCCAGGTCGCGATCAGCACGGCCGCGGTCAAGTGCGCGTCCCAGCTCTACTACGTGCTGGCGCTCGGTGACGAGCTCGGCACCTTCGACGCGATGCGGTACTTCACCCACCGCTACCTCTTCCAGGAGGGCTTCGCCATCGAGGACCGGACCCTGCGCCGTGACCTGGAGGACTACGTCTTCAACGAGCAGTTCCGCGGCTGGGACGAGGAGGCGCGGGAGCACCGAGCCATGCACGTCACGCACGAGGCGGAGAGGCGCTCCTTCTACAAGCAGGTCTTCGACCTGGGCGGCAGCCCGCTGCCCGACGGCGCGATCGCGAACGGCGACTTCGGCCGCCTCTGGAAGATCCTCATGCTCGAGTCCGCCCGGTTCCTCGAGCGGGCGCAGTCCAGCCCCAACCCGGACAGCTACGTCTCGCGCCAGAACGTGATGCAGGCCGTCGAGGACCTCCAGTACAACCTGTCCACGACCTGCGTCGGCATGGCGACGGTGATGACGCCGCTGATGTACGCCGAGCTCGACTTCCTCCGCAAGCGCGTCTTCGGGCACGCCGAGGTGCTCAAGCACCTGGCACCGGCGGGCGGCTCGTGGCTGAAGGTGGTCGAGCGGCTCGCGGCCGCGCAGGGCCGGCAGCTCCGTGCCCTGACGCTCGACAACAAAGCACGGCTCGGCTACTCGATCATCCGCGACGTCGCGAAGTACACGCCGTCGCGCTTCGAGCAGGACGCCGAGTTCTCCCGCTTCATCAGCAACGTCGACGCCTTCATCACCACGCAGAGCATCCTGCAGGAGGAGTCCGGCGACCTGCTGCTGGAGGACGGGTCCGAGGACTCCGGCGAGGAGTCCGGGTACGGCGAGCACGGCTCGGCGTACCCCGGCATGCCGCCGATCCCGATGCCCCCGGGCGTGCCCCCGGTCCCCGGCATGCCCGGCGTCCCGGTCGGGGCACCCGGCAGGTCGGGCGGAGGGGCGTCGCAGGATCCCTGGAACTTCTGACCCGGACAGGCGGACACGATGACGATCTACTCGACCCCCGACACGGAGCGCGAGATCCTCGACGTCGCTCGGGCCAAGGCGGTGGAGACGCTCAGCGGCGTCGGGGCCTACCAGGGCATGCAGCTGAGCGAGCAGCAGCAGATCTACACCGACCTGGTGCAGGACCTGGCCAACGAGGAGCGGCTCAAGCGCGGGCTCACCGTCGCCCTGCCGATGGCGACCGACTCCGGTGAGCAGATGGGCTACGAGGGCTACAACCCCGGCTTCGAGGGCTCGACCCAGGCATTCAACGAGCTGGTCGACTCCGTGGACTTCCCCCAGTT
>JAJPEO010000184.1 GCA_021166815.1 Nocardioides sp. | reverse complement strand
CTCGAGGCCATCGCCCGTACCGAGTCCCGCGACACCGGCCGGGTGCTGCACGAGGTGTCGTTCACGGCCCGCGCCGGCCAGATGGTGGCACTCGTGGGGCCCTCTGGTGCCGGGAAGACCACGGTCACCCACCTCGTGGCCCGGCTCTACGACGTCGAGTCGGGAGCGGTCCGTGTCGGCGGACACGACGTGCGGACGGTGACGCTGGAGTCCCTCGAGGACGTCGTCGGCTACGTCACCCAGGACGCCCACATGTTCCACGACACGATCGGGGCCAACCTGCGCTACGCGCGCCCCGAGGCTGACGAGGCGGCCGTCTGGGAGGCCCTGGAGGCCGCCCAGATCGCGACCCTGGTCCGCGGGCTGCCCGACGGGCTCGACACGGTCGTGGGGGACCGGGGCTACCGGCTCTCCGGGGGTGAGCGCCAGCGTCTCGCCATCGCCCGCCTGCTCCTGAAGGAGCCCGCGATCGTGGTGCTCGACGAGGCGACCGCGCACCTCGACAGCGAGTCGGAGGCCGCGGTCCAGCGGGCGCTGGACGCGGCACTCGCCGGGCGGACGTCCCTGGTCATCGCGCACCGCCTGTCCACGGTGCGTGGCGCCGACCTGATCCTCGTGCTCGACCAGGGACGCGTCGTGCAGTCCGGCACCCACCAGGACCTGCTGGCCGAGGGCGGCCTGTACGCCCACCTCTACGCCACCCAGTTCGCTGACACGGCCGCCGTGACGGACTAGGTCGCGAGTAGGTTGGGAGCATGGACCTCGAGCTGACCGACCGCGTCTACATCGTCACGGGCGGGGCCCGCGGGCTCGGCCGTGCGACGGTCGACGTGCTCGCCGCCGAAGGGGCCCGCGTGGTGGTGTCCGGGCGCTCGCAGGAGGCGGTGGACGCGACGGTCGGCGAGCTGAACGAGCGCCACCAGCGCGACGTGGCCGTGGGCGTCGCCGGCGACAACTCTGACCCGACCACCCCGCAGCGGCTGCTCGGCGCCGCGGACCTGGCGTGGGGCCGCATCGACGGGGCACTGATCAGCGTCGGCGGTCCACCGAAGGCTTCGGTCACCGCGGCCAGCGACTCCCAGTGGCGCGAGGCGTTCGAGTCGGTCTTCCTCGGAGCCGTACGCCTGGCGCGGGAGATCGGGGTCGTGCTGCCCCACGGTGGCGCGCTGGCCCTGGTGCTCTCCTCGAGCGTGAAGGCGCCCCTGCCCGAGATGGCGATCTCCAACGGCCTGCGACCCGGTCTCGCGATGGTGGCCAAGACCCTCAGCAACGAGCTGGGTCCGGCGGGGGTCCGGGTGAACGGCCTGCTCCCGGGGCGGCTGGGCACCGACCGCGTGGCCGAGCTGGACGCCCTGGCGGAGGACCCGGGCGCAGCCCGGGCCGCACACGAGAAGTCGATCGCGCTGGGGCGCTACGGCGAGCCCGAGGAGTTCGGGCGGGTGGCGGCGTTCCTGCTCTCACCCGCGGCGTCATACCTGACGGGCGTCATGCTCCCGGTCGACGGCGGTCTCCTCGACGCGCTCTGAGTCCTGGTCACGACGACCCCAGGGGCCGCGACCACCGCGCCACTCGTCGTAGACGAGGTAGCCGAAGCCGAAGATCGCCAGGGCACCGAAGAACCACCACTGCAGGCCGTAGAAGAAGTGCGGGCCCTCGTCGAGCTCGGGGAGCTCCACCGGGAGCAGCTTCTCGGCCGGCTCGGGCGACTCCGAGCGCAGGTCGACGAAGCCTCCCAGGACCTCGCGGTCCAGGGCCGGCCCGATCTTCTCCGAGCTGACGGCGCGGGTGGACTGGTTCGCGACGTCGGTGCTGTCGCCACTGCCGTCGCGGCGCACCCAGCCCGTGACCTGCACCTCTCCCGGGGGGGGAGGAGGCACGTCGGCGGTCGCGACGCCGCGGTTGTCGGTGGCGTACCACCCGCGGTCGACCAGCACGCTGGAGCCGTCGGAGAGGACGAGGGGAACGACGACGTCGACGCCGGCAGCGCGGTCACGCGTGCGGTAACGGACGATGATCGTGTCCTCGGTGGCGTAGGTGCCGGTGGCCTCCACCACGCGCCACTCGTCCTCCGCAGCCACCGGGCGCCCGACGGCCATCACCTCGGTGACGGGCACCGGGCCCTCACGCTCGTTCCGCTCGATGATCGAGTTGCGGTCCTGGCGGTCCTCGAGGCGGTGGAACTGCCACTCGCCGAGCTGCCAGGCGCCCCACGCCATCGCGGCGACCACCAGTGCGAAGACGACCCAGCGTGGGGACAGCAGGAACGTCATCTTGCGCACGGCACGAGGCTATCCGGGGATCGGTGAAAGACGATCAGCAGGCCATAGACTGCCGGGGTGAGCACACCTCTGGTTGATCGGTACGGTCGGGTCGCAACGGATCTGCGGGTGTCGTTGACCGACCGCTGCAACCTGCGCTGCAACTACTGCATGCCGGCCGAGGGGCTGGACTGGTTGCCCACCGAGGAGACGCTCACCGACGACGAGGTGATCCGGCTGATCACCATCGGCGTCCGCGACCTGGGCATCACCGAGGTCCGCTTCACCGGCGGTGAGCCGCTGCTGCGCCGTGGACTCGCCGACATCGTGGCTGCCACCCACGCCCTCGGTGTCGAGACCTCGCTGACGACGAACGCGCTGGGCCTGGCCATCACGGCGCCGGCGCTGGCGCAGGCCGGCCTCGACCGGCTCAACGCCAGCCTCGACACCATCGACCCCGAGACCTTCGCGGCGATCACCCGCCGGGACCGGTTCCACGACGTGATCGCCGGCCTCGAGGCCGCCCGGGCTGCCGGCCTGGCGCCCCTGAAGCTCAACGCGGTGCTCCTGCGTGGCGTCAACGACGACCAGGCGGCCGAGCTGCTCGGCTGGGCCATCGACCACGGCTTCGACCTCCGGTTCATCGAGCAGATGCCCCTCGACGCCCAGCACCGCTGGAACCGCGAGGAGATGGTGACCGCCGACGAGATCTTCGAGCGGCTCAGCCAGGCCTTCACGCTGACCCCGCACGACGCCCCCCGTGGCAGTGCTCCGGCCGAGCTGTTCGACGTCGACGGGGGCCCGGCCACCGTCGGCATCATCGCCTCGGTGACGCGGCCGTTCTGCGGCGACTGCGACCGGGTGCGGCTCACGGCCGACGGCCAGATCCGCAACTGTCTCTTCGCCCGCGAGGAGTCCGACCTGCGCGCCCTGCTGCGGTCGGGCGCCGACGACGCCGCCATCGCCGAGCGCTGGGTCGCCGCGATGTGGGGCAAGCGAGCCGGTCACGGCATCGACGACGAGACGTTCCTGCAGCCCGACAGGCCGATGTCAGCCATCGGAGGCTGAGTCACGCCTCGACCGGTGCGGTCTCCTTGAGGAAGCCGCGGGCACCCAGGAAGTCGCTCAGGGACTCGCGGTGCTCGTCGCAGGCCAGCCACACCTTGCGACGATCGGGTGTGTGGATGCGCGGGTTGTTCCAGCGCAGCTCCCATGCTGCGTCCAGCTGGCAGCCGCGCGCGGAGCACACGAGCCGGTCGGCCTCAGCCACGGTTCCTCCTGGTCGTCCACTGGCGCCTGCGCGCACCGGCGCGCAACGAACAGGTGCCGGACAGCCACGGGGGAAGCTGTCCGGCACCTGAAGAGCGAGTGCAGACGGGGGAGACTGAACTCGCAAGTTGATTCTTGCACGACGCGTCACGCATGCCAACCACGCCTGGCGGCGGCGCGCTGCTCACTCGTCGATCGGACGGTCGGCGTCCGAGCCGGGGAGCTCACGGGTGTGCTTGTGGTGACCCACCACAAAGGCATCCTCGCGCTGGTCCTCGGCGTTGGCCATCACCACGGCGACGTAGGGGAGGAACACCGCCCCGGCCATGAGGACCCACCGCAGCCAGCCGGGGCCGACGGCCACCGCGGCGATGAAGCAGATCGTGCGGATCGCCATCTGGATCGCGTAGCGGCGCTGCCGGGCCGCCACCTCCTCGGAGCGACTCTTGGGAGCGCTGGTGATGCGCACTGCGTCCCGGTGAGCCATGCCTCGAGTCTACGCCGCTAGTCTCGGGAGCCGAACGGGTGTGCGCCCGTGCTTCGAGGAGGAGAACGCCATGTCCAACCGCACCTACCGCGTCACCGAGATCGTCGGCACCTCGCCCGACGGAGTGGACCAGGCGATCCGCAACGGCATCGAACGCGCCGGGAAGACGCTGCGTCACATCGACTGGTTCGAGGTCACCCAGGTCCGGGGACAGGCCAAGGACGGCCAGGTGGAGCACTTCCAGGTCGGCATGAAGGTGGGCTTCCGCCTCGAGGACGAGTGACGGCTCGCCGCCGGTTCGGCGTACCTGCCGGTAATCACTAGCGTCGCTGGCGTGAGTGATTCCAGCGACAGCGCAGGGCGTCCCGCGCCCCGTTCCGTGCTCGTCACCGGCGGCAACCGCGGCATCGGCCGTGCCATCGCCGAGCACTTCCTCTCCCTGGGCGACCGGGTCGCCGTCACCACGCGGTCCGGCGAGGCCCCCGAGGGGGCCCTTCCCGTCCGCTGCGACGTGACGGACCGGGCCGCGGTCGAGGCCGCCTTCGACCTCGTCGAGGAGCGCCACGGTCCCGTGGAGGTGCTGGTCGCCAACGCGGGCATCACCCGTGACGGACTGGTCCTGCGCATGAAGGACGAGGACTGGGACCAGGTCATCGACACCAACCTGACCTCGGCCTTCACCCTGTCGCGCCGCGCCGCACGCGGGATGCTGCGGATGCGCCGCGGTCGCATCATCCTGGTCTCCTCGGTCGTGGGCCTGCTCGGCTCGGCCGGCCAGGTCAACTACGCCGCGTCCAAGGCCGGCCTGGTCGGCCTCGCCCGCTCCCTGACGCGCGAGCTCGGGAGCCGCTCCATCACCGCCAACGTCGTGGCCCCGGGCTTCGTGGAGACGGACATGACCGACGTCCTGACCGACGAGCAGCGTGCGGCCATCAAGGCGCAGGTTCCGCTGGCCCGGTACGCCACCCCCGACGAGATCGCCTCGGCCGTGACCTGGCTGGCCTCCGACGGCGCCGCGTACGTCAGCGGAGCCGTCATCCCGGTCGACGGCGGCCTCGGCATGGGCCACTGACCGGCACGCACGAACGTACGGAACTGGAAGGAAGACGGCATGGGACTTCTCGAGGGCAAGCGCATCCTGGTGGCGGGGGTGACCATGGACACCTCCATCGGCTTCGCCACCGCGCGAGTCGCCCAGGAGCAGGGAGCCACCGTGCTCATCTCGAACTTCGGCAGGGCGCTGTCCATCACGCGACGCATCGCCCGGCGGCTCCCCGTCGAGCCGCCCGTCCTCGAGTTGGACGTCACTGACCCCGACCACCTCGCCGGGCTCGCCGACAGCGTGCGCGAGCACGTCGACGGGTTGGACGGCGTGGTCCACTCGGTTGCCTACGGCAACCCCGAGACCCTCCTGGGCGGTCGCTTCCTCGACGGTCCGTGGGACGACGTGGCCCAGGCCGTGCACGTCTCGGCGTACTCCCTCAAGTCGCTCACCATGGCCTGCCGTCCGCTGATGTCGCCGGGGGCCTCGGTCGTCGGGATGACCTTCGACGCCACGGTCTCCTGGCCCGCCTACGACTGGATGGGCGTGGCCAAGGCCGGCCTCGAGTCGACCTCGCGCTACCTGGCCCGCTACCTCGGCCCCGAGGGCATCCGGGTCAACCTCGTGTCGGCCGGCCCGCTGCGCACCATCGCCGCCAAGGCGATCCCCGGGTTCGAGGAGCTCGACGAGATGTGGGACCAGCGCAGTCCTCTCGGCTGGGACCCCGCCGACCCCGACCCCACCGCGCGCGCCGTGTGCGCCCTGCTGTCGGACTTCTTCCCCGCCACGACGGGCGAGATCGTCCACGTGGACGGCGGGTTCCACGCGATGGGCGCCTGACTCTCCCGCGCCCTCGACGCGGCGGCCGGGACCTCGCGAGCGGGGGCTACCGGCGGGGTGTCACTCTTGTGCCATGTCCGAGCACACCAACCGCCGCGGGCGGCTCCTCGTCCTCGTCCGCCATGCCGAGGCGGAGACGGCCGGGGCGAGCGACCACGCTCGCTCGCTGACCGCGCGCGGGCACCTCGGCGCGTCGGACGTCGGGCGGTGGCTGGCCGAGCAGGGCCTCGACGCGCAGGTCGCCCTGGTCTCCGCCGCGACCCGCACCCTGCAGACGTGGGAGGACGTCGCCCTTGCGGCCGGATGGGACCTCGACCCCACGCCGGTGGGGGCGTTGTACTCGGCGGGAGCAGAGACGGTGCTCGATCTCGTGCGCGAGACGTCGGACGAGGTCACGACGCTGGTGGTGCTGGGCCACAACCCGACCATCGCCACCCTCGCCGAG